>WTGR01000113.1 GCA_011523485.1 Acidobacteriota bacterium | reverse complement strand
ACGGGAACGCTGCCAGTTTTCGCGGCGAGATCCACGGGAGCGGCATCGGCCCTGCGTCCTGTGCCACTATGGCCCGCTGGGCGGGCGGGGGGGTTTGGCGCTGATGCGCCACGGTTCCTGCCTCTTGGCGGATTAATTCATCCTCTCGCGCATCTCGCCCCGACGAACGACAGCACGAGAGAAACCGCCACGAGGCAGGAAGCGGTACGCAACATCGCGAATCTCCTCCGGCAGGCTGGCGGTACGGAGTGTAGCAGGGACCGTGCCAGAATCGGCGCCCGTTGTTCACCGCGCGAAAAGCGCCCGAGTTCCCGGCGCCTGTCCCCCGCAGCGGGCAGGCCGGTGTCCGTTTCCGGCTGCACGCGCTCGTCGCCGAGGTTTCGCCCGGTTCGCGGTTTGGTCCACAATAGGACGGCCCGCGGCGCGACAGCACCGTCCGGCGGCCGGAGGGTTGCGGCGGCAGGCACGCTATGACATGGAAAGCGAGAGGTGGCTCATGACGGTCGTACGGAATCTGGCGCTGGCGCTGGTCGCGTGCGGGTTGCTCACGGTTTCGCTGGCGGCGGACGACTGGCAGCAGTGGCGCGGCGTCGATCGGCTGGGAATCTGGCATGAGGACGGCATCATCGAGTCGTTCCCGGAGGACGGCCTGACGGTCAAGTGGCGGACGCCGCTCCGTTCCGGCTATTCCGGGCCGGCCGTCGCCGGCGGCCGCGTGTTCGTGCTCGACTGGCTGGAGGATCCCGAGTCGCGGACTCTCGACGGCACCGAGCGCGTCGTGGCGCTCGACGAAGAGACCGGCGAGGTGCTCTGGACCCACGAATGGCAGACCACCTACCGGATGCTGATGGTCTCCTACGCGAAGGGGCCGCGGGCCACGCCGACGGTGGACGGGGACCGGGTCTACGTGTCGGGCGCCACCGGCCGCCTCTTCTGCCTCGACGTCGAGACCGGCGACGTCATCTGGAGCAAGAACTACGTCCAGGAGTACGACACCAGCATCCCGACCTGGGGCACCGCGAGCGCGCCGCTGGTCGACGGCGACAAGCTGATCGCCGTCGTCGGGGGCGAGCCGGACGCGCTGGTCGTCGCGTTCGACAAGCGGACCGGCGAGGAGATCTGGCGCGCGGTCGAGGTGGTCGGCGAGATGGGCTACGGCCAGCCGGTGATCTACGAGGCGGGCGGCGTGCGGCAGCTCATCGTCTGGCACGCGGCGGCGCTGGTCTCGCTCGATCCGGAGACGGGCGAGGTCTACTGGGAGCAGGAGTGGGAGGTCGGCGCCGGCATGTCGGTCGCCACCCCGGTCCGCAGCGGCGACTACCTGCTGGTGTCGCAGTTCTACAACGGCTCGATGATGATGCGGCTCAACCAGGACCGGCCCGACGCGTCCATGCTGTGGCAGGGGAGCAGCCGCAGCGAGATGCCGGACCAGACCGACGGCTTGCACGCGCTGATTACGACGCCGCTCATCATCGGCGACTACATCTACGGCGTCGGCAGCTACGGCGAGCTGCGCGGCCTGGATGCACGGACGGGCGAACGCGTTTGGATGAGCGACGAGATGACCGCGCAGGCGCGCTGGGGGGCCGCGTTCTTCGTGCGGCACGGCGACCGCTACTTCGTCAACAACGACGACGGCTATCTGATGATCGCGCAGTTCACTCCGGAGGGTTACGTGGAGCTCGACCGCACGCGGCTCATCGAGGCGGACAGCCGCTCCGGCATCGGGTCCGGCCCGCGCCTGCGGTGGGATCGACCGGTCAACTGGACCCATCCGGCCTACGCCAACCGGCACATCGTGCACCGGAACCACAGCGAGATCATCCGCGTGTCGCTCGCGGCGAGCGACTACGAGTGATGAGGGTCCGGGACCGTCCCGGCGGTCCCGGCTCACGTCCGGGCCCGGCAAGGGACTCCCAGCGGGTGCCTGACGAGATCTGAAGGGAACACGACGATGCGAACGTTGCGGCTGGTGGGTGTGACCGCGGTGCTGTGCGCCGTACTGGTGGGAACCTCGCTCTTTGCCGCGGACTGGCCCGAGTGGCGCGGCGCCGGCCGTACGGCCGTCTGGACGGAGGACGGCATCGTCGAGCGGTTTCCGGCCGACGGCCTGAAGGTGGTCTGGCGGGCGCCGGTCAAGGGAGGCTTCGCCGGTCCGGTCGTCGCCGACGGGAGGGTCTTCGTCACCGACTTCGAGTTTCTCCTCAGGACGCGCGTGATGGACGGCACCGAGCGGGTCCTCGCGCTCGACGAGGAGACGGGCGAGGTGCTCTGGACGCACGAGTGGCCGGCGGCCTACCGCAATCTGCAGTTCTCGTACGCGACCGGACCGCGCGCCACCCCGACGGTGGACGGAGATCGCGTCTACGTCGCCGGCGGGGCCGGCATGCTCCTGTGCCTCGACGTGGAGACCGGCGCCGTGGTCTGGCAGCACGACACCGTGGCCGAGTACGACACCACGGTCCCGGTCTGGGGGACGTCGAGCTCGCCGCTGGTCGACGGCGACCTTCTCATCGCCGTCGTCGGCGGCGAGCCGGATGCGCTGGTGGTCGCCTTCGACAAGCGCACCGGCGAGGAGGTCTGGCGGGCCATCGACGTGGTGACGGAGATGGGCTACGCGCAGCCGGTGATCTACGAGGCGGGCGGCGTGCGGCAGCTCATCGTCTGGCACCCGAGCGGCGTCAGCTCGCTCGATCCGCAGACCGGCGAGAGCTACTGGGAGCAGGCGTGGGAGGCGCGCTCGGCCATCACCGTCGCGACCCCCGTCCGCAGCGACAACTACCTCTTCTTCAGTCAGTTCTACGGCGGCTCGCTGATGCTCCGTCTCGACACCGACCGGCCCGACGCCGACGTGCTCTGGCAGGTCGCGGGGACCGGCGAGATGCCGGACCAGACGGCGGGGCTGCATGCGCTCATCACCACCCCGATCATCGAGGGCGACTACCTCTACGGGGTCGGCAGCTACGGCGAGCTGCGGGGTCTCGACGCCACGACCGGCGAGCGCCTGTGGGTGAGCGACCGGATGACCGTGCAGCGCCGCTGGGGCGCCGCTTTCCTGGTGCGCCACGGCGACCGCTATTTCGTCAACAACGACGCCGGCGACCTGATCATCGCGCAGTTCACGCCGGAGGGCTACGTGGAGCTCGACCGCACTCGGCTGATCGAGCCGACGTCGCGCGCCGGCTACGGGCCGCGCCGCTTCGAGGACCGCGCCGTCAACTGGACGCAGCCGGCCTATGCGAACCGGCACCTCGTGACCCGCAACGACGAAGAGATCATCCGGGTCTCGCTGGCCGCCGCGGACTACTAGGCGCCCGCGGCGAAAGGCCCGCTCCAGGGACCGTCGGCGCGTGGCGCGGATCGCCGGAGCGCGTGTCCGGTGCACGGCCGATGGCGCCGGTGCAGTCGTCGAGCGGGGCGGGCAGGACGTCGGAGGGGTCCCGGAAATAGACCCGCGACAGGTAGCTGAGCGCCACCGCCGCACCCTGCCGTTGCGGCATCGTCGCCACGAGCGGGCCGGCGACGGCCAGGAAGAAGCCCACGCCGTTCAGCCACGTGGTGATGCGGAAGCCGAAGAAGATGGCCGCGATGCCGAGCAGGATCGGGATGCGGTCCATCACGATCCAGAAGAACCAGATATCTCCCTGATTGCGAAGATACACCAGGCCGCAGTCGGGGCAGTCCCGGTGGAGCGTAATCCAGCGGACGAAGAGCGGTCCGCGCCCGCAGTGGGGACAGCGCCGTCGCACGCCGCGCCAGACCGTTGGGAGGATGCGCGGCCGCGCAGCGGACTCGGCCTTCCGATTGTCCCTTGCAGGCGGCGTCGCCGGGTCCGATGCGGGCAAGGCGGGCATCCCTCTCTTCACTATACTCAACGGATTGTTGCGGGATAACGCGGGTCCGGGACCTGCATGGTTGATCTGCGACCGGCTTGCCGGTTCAGGGGGAGAGGTACGACATGAGAGATGCAAGCAAGAGCGGTAACGGGCGGGCGGCGGGGACGATAGCCGTGCTGTTGGCCGCGGTGCTGCTGGCGGCCCCGTCGTTGCGGGCGGCCGAGGACGTGGTCGTCGCGAAGCCCGAGTCCGTGGGCATGTCGTCGGAGCGCCTGAAGCGCATCGACAGCTTCATCCAGGAGTACATC
>WTGR01000641.1 GCA_011523485.1 Acidobacteriota bacterium | reverse complement strand
CTCGAAAGGGCGAACGACGAGGCAAACTCCGATCTAAGCCGGCTCTCGCTGAAACTCGCCACCGGGGCCGGCAAGACCACCGTCATGGCCATGCGGATCGCTTGGCAGACGATCAATGCCGTGCGCCGCCCGAGCAGCAAGCGCTTCACCCGAGGCTTCCTGGTCGTCACCCCCGGCATCACCATCAAGGATCGCCTCCGGGTGCTTCAGCCCAACGATCCGGACAGCTACTACCAGAGCCGGGAACTCGTGCCGGGCGACATGCTGGGCGATCTGGAGCGGGCGAAGATCGTCATCACCAACTTCCACGCCTTCAAGCGCCGGGAGACGCTGGAAGTCTCGAAGGGTGGTCGGGCTCTACTCCAGGGGCGCGGTCCCGATTTGAGGTCGACCGAGAGCGAAGGACAGATGCTCCAGCGGGTCATGCCCGAGCTAATGGGCATGAAGAATATCCTCGCGCTGAACGACGAGGCGCACCACTGCTATCGTGAGAAGCCCGGCGAGGACGACGAAGGCGACCTCAAGGGCGAGGACCGCAAGGAAGCCGAGAAGAACCGCGAGGCCGCGAGGCTCTGGATATCCGGGCTGGAGGCGGTGGGCCAGAGGCTCGGCCTCAACCGTGTGATCGATCTCTCGGCGACGCCCTTCTTCCTGCGCGGCTCAGGCTATGCGGAAGGGACGCTCTTCCCGTGGACCATGAGCGACTTCTCGCTCATGGATGCAATCGAGTGCGGCATCGTCAAGCTGCCCCGGGTGCCGGTGGCCGACAACATCCCCGGCGGCGAGATGCCGAAGTTCCGCAACTTGTGGGAGCACATCCGTAAGGACATGCCGAAGAAGGGCCGCGGCAAGGCCTCCAACCTCGATCCCTTGCTGCTTCCTGTCCCGCTGCAGACGGCGTTACAAGCCCTCTACGGCCACTACGAGAAGACCTTCGCACTCTGGCAGGAGGCGGGCATCGAGATTCCGCCCTGCTTCATTGTGGTCTGCAACAACACGTCCACCTCGAAGCTGATCTTCGACTACATCGCCGGCTTCCACCGCGAGAAGCCGGACGGCTCCACGCAGTTGGAGAACGGCCGCCTGGAGCTGTTCCGCAATTTTGACGACTACGGAAACGCGATCGCGCGCCCGCGCATGCTCCTGATCGACAGCACGCAACTCGAGTCGGGGGAAGCACTCGACCGCGACTTCCGCGCCATGGCGGCGGACGAGATCGACCGTTTCCGCCGCGAACGCATCCAGCGCACTGGCGACATCCGCGCCGGCGACAATATTTCCGACCAGGACCTTCTGCGCGAGGTCATGAATACGGTCGGCAAAGCAGAGCAACTGGGCGAGACGATCCGCTGCGTCGTCTCGGTCTCGATGCTGACGGAGGGGTGGGACGCCAACACCGTCACCCACGTGCTCGGCGTGCGCGCCTTCGGCACGCAACTCCTGTGCGAGCAGGCGGTGGGCCGCGCGCTGCGACGGCAATCCTACGAGCTTGACGACGGCCTGTTCCCCGTCGCCTACGCCGACGTGCTCGGCATCCCCTTCGACTTCACGGCGAAGCCCGTGGTCGCCAAGCCGCTGCCGCCCCGCCCGACCGTGCAAGTCAAGGCCATCACACCGGAGCGCGACCATTGCGAAATTCGCTTCCCCCGCGTTCAGGACTACCGCGTCGATCTACCGGAGGAGCGCCTTGAGGCGACCTTCGGTGCCGACGACACGCTGATCCTGACGCCCGCGCTCGTCGGCCCCTCTCGCACCCGCAACGAGGGCATCATCGGCGAAGGGGTTGACCTCAACCTGGTTCACACGGGCGATCTGCGCCACTCGACCCTGCTGTTCCACCTCACGAAGCGTCTCCTGGAGACGAAGTGGCGCGATCCGGGCGAGGAGCCGAAGCTGCACCTGTTCGGCCAACTCAAGCGTGTCGCACGCCAGTGGCTCGACGACCACCTCGTCTGCAAGGGCGGCACCTATCCGGCGCAACTCATGTATCTGACGCTTGCGGACATGGCCTGCGAGCGCATCGCCCGAGGCATCGTCGAGCGCCATGTGGACGAGCGCCCGGTGAAGGCGGTGCTCGATCCCTACAACGCGGCAGGCTCGACGATCCACGTTCGCTTCACCACGTCGAAGAAGACGCTGTGGAAGACCGATGCCCGCTACTGCCACATCAACTATGTCGTCTGTGACAGCGATTGGGAGGCCCAGTTCTGCATGGTTGCCGAGGGGCACCCCCGCGTCCGCGCCTACGTGAAGAACCACGGCCTCGGGCTGGAGGTGCCGTACCGCCTCGGCGGCGAGGCGCGCACCTACATTCCCGACTTCATCGTGCTGGTGGACGACGGGCGGGGCGAGGACGACCCCCTGCACCTGGTCGTGGAGATCAAGGGCTACCGGGGCGAGGACGCGAAGGTCAAGAAAGCGACCATGGAGACCTACTGGGTGCCGGGCGTGAACGCGCTCAGCACATTCGGCCGCTGGGCCTTCGCCGAGTTCACGGACGTCTACGAGATTGAGTCCGGATTCGACGAGCTTGTCCGCGGCTTTCTTCTCGAAGATGCTGCCGAATGAAGACGACGCGCTACTTCGAGGAGCAGGTACGACGCAAGAGACCCTACATCGACCCGGCGTGGTGCGCCGCTGTCATTGCCGCGCCCCTTCGCCGCGACGTGCAGCCGGACGGGCGCATTCGCTTCTGGGGTGAGGTAACGCGCGCCGACAGGGACGCACCGCGCGTCCTACGCGTGGTGACGCTGGCCGATGGAGAGACGATCCACAACGCCTTCTTCGATCGAGGGTTCAAGAGGGACGAAGAATGAAGCTGCACTACTATCCCGAAACCGACAGCCTCTATGTCGAGTTCAAGGCGGGGCCGGGCGCGGAGACGCGCGAGGTCTCGGACGGCCTGAACGTCGACCTCGACGGAGACGGCGAAGTTGTAGGTTTCGATATCGACCACGCGTCCCGGCGCCTCGATCTCTCGACGTTGGAGACCGAAGCGCTACCGCTGCGCTCGACGAGGGTCGGCTGATCCGTGGCAGTAGAGCCAGGAACGCTACAGGAGGGGAAGGGCCGGTGAGCAGAGACGAGGTTCTAGCGCTGCTGCGGGCGCACAAGGCGACGCTTGCACAGCGCTTCGGCGTCGCCGATCTCGCCCTTTTCGGCTCCATTGCCCGCGACCGGGCCGACGATGGCAGCGATGTCGACATCCTGGTGCGCTTCGACGGTCCTGTGGACTGGCGGCGGTATTTCGGTGCGCAGTTCTACCTGGAGGACCTGTTCGGTCGCCCGGTCGACCTGGCGACCGATGCGACGCTCCGGGCCGAGCTGCGGCCTTACGTGATGCGGGACGCTGTGAATGTCTGAGGTGGACGAGGGGAAACGGGAGTGGCGCTTCTACATCGCGGACATGATCGGCTTCTGCGAGAGGGTCCTGGACTATACCGCCGGCCTGGACCGGGCATCGTTCGTCGCCAGCGCGATGACGTATGATGCCGTCCTGCGCAATCTTGAGCTGATTGGCGAAGCGGCGACCCACATCCCCGAAGCGGTCCGCGACGCTCATCCCGAAATTCCCTGGCGCGCGATCGTCGGAGCGCGAAACCGTCTCGCCCACAGCTACCTGCTGATCGACGACGAGATCATCTGGACCATGATCGAGGACGCCGTACCGAGCCTTCTTCCCGCGCTCCGGTCGCTCCTGGAGACTGCCGGCGAGGACTCTGCGTAGATGGCGAAACGGAAGAAGGCCAGGTCGGTCGAGGCGCTCACGCACGGCGAGGCGGCGCGGCGCAACATCCCGACCGCCGAGTACCACCCCGTCATGGCGGAGGAAGACAAGGCGCCGATCCGCGTGGCCTACGAGCGCCGCAACCGCGACCTCGACCCGCAGCTCGTCTGGCGCGGCAAGGACGAGCAGGATGCCGCCGACCTCGTCGTCCAAGCGCCGCCGCTCTACATCCAGGAGAAGGTGCACCCCAAGGTCCTGATCGACGACCTGCTGCGCCAGACCAGGGAACGGCGGGAGGAGGAGGCGCCCGAACTGCCCGACCTCTTCGCCGACTTCAACGGCCTGCCCGACGGCGCCGCGACGACCGAGTTCTACCGCCACGACGCCAACTGGTCGAACCGCATGATCCTCGGCGACA
>WTGR01000491.1 GCA_011523485.1 Acidobacteriota bacterium | reverse complement strand
GCCAGAACTGCAGGTGCTCGGGGAACGCGCGCCGCGACAGGCTCTCGGCGGCCATGAACGAGAGCGTGAAGACGCCGGTGAAAGCCACGAACGCGGCAACCTGCGTCGTCACCTGCTGCACCGCGAAGCTCGTCTCGGATGTCGCCGTGTCGTAGCCCATCCACAGCAGCGGCCACTGGTTCAGCCCGGCCAGAAGCTGCGCGAAGGCGATCGACGCGCCCCAGACGAGGGGCATGCGCCACAGCACCCGCCGCTGCCGGAGCAGCACGAACAGCCCGACGCCGATGCCCCCGACGCCGTAGATCAGCAGCATCGCGAAGCTGCCCGCGATGGTGATGCCCTCGTTGGCCGAGCGCATCTGCTCGAAGCGGCGGTCGAAGGCCTCGGGGACCTGCAGCAGGTGCGTGAGCTCGGTCAGGCGGTCGCCGCTCACGACCAGACGCAAGCGGAAGCGGCCTTCCCCGGCCCGTGCGTCCGTCCGCTCGTAGACGAACGTGTGGTCGACCCGCCCGCCGGGACGCTCCTCCTCGGACGCCTCCACCGGTTCGTAGCGATCGAGTGCTACGTTCCACGGAGCGCCGGTCCCGCCCTCCGCGATGGCCCGCGCGGCGTCGGGATCCAGCGCGGCGCCCGGTGCGTCCTCGGAGAGCCGCTCGCGGAAGCCGTAGGGCGCCCCGTCGGGACGGAAGCGCACTTCCGCCTCGCGCACCTCGCCTCCACGAAAGTGCCGCACGACCCACTGGTAGGGATGGAACGGGCCGTCGGCCAGCAGCCCGGCGAAGGCGTCGGGGCCGCCCCCTTCGAGCTCGACGAAGCTGCGGACGCGGTCGTCGACGCGAAAGCTCGCCGCCTGCCGGTAGCCGGCCGGCCCCCAGTCGAGCTCGTCGGCGAGCCGCCGCGCCTCGGACAGGGCCGTGGCCCGGTCCATCTGCAGGTCGAGCTCGACGATGGAGAACGCCCGCGGGAAGTTGGCCACCGCGAACGCGGCGCAGGCGACGGCGACTGCCGCGAACGCCGCCCAGAAGACCGGTTTCCGGAACATGGATCAACCCTCCTGCGGTCCGTTCGTGCGATCCGCCCATCCCCTAACGAGACTCCGCCGTCTCGCGCCGTCATCGAGCACCCGCGCGCAGGCCTCCCAGTCCACCCGCCGGATTCCAGGGTAGATCGAGATTGACGAGGGTGCCGAGTCGTTGCAGGTTCAGCCCTTCCGAGGCCGCGTCGGTACCGAGCAGCAGCCGCACCTCTCCCCCACGCACGGAGTCCTTCAGCGCATCCCGCTCGCGACGCTCGAAGGTGCCACGCTGCATCATCCCCGAGCGATTCGAGCCGGCGTAGACGGCGATTGCCTCTTCCGGAAGGTCGGCGGTCAACTGCTGCGCCAGCCACCGGACCGAGTCGAAGTACTGGCTGAAGACGATGCAACCCCTTTGCAGCCATCCTTCGTCGACGAGCAACCGCCGAACGACAGCGTACTTGGGGTCGCGTTCGCGGTTGGCGTCGAGGGCCCGCTCGAGCCGCAACAGCGCCGCGCGCTCCTCGTCGGTCAGCGCAGCGAATGTTCCCTCCAGGTCCTCGTCATCGTCCGACGCGTCGAACGCGCGCCAGTCGTGCAGGATCTTCTGCGCGGTCCGACGCCCGGCCTCCATCGTGCTGCCCATGCGGCGCAGCAGCAGCGTGCGGAAGAGCCCCGACCCCTCCCGCGTCGCCAGCAGGGTGCAGAAAGTCTCCGCCGCGTGGTACGCCTCCTCAAGGAATGGGGGAAACCGGATGGCGTCGGCATCGGACTCGCCGTGCAGCCGGACCCTGACCGGCGTGAGGTAAGGCTCGTCCGTTTCCGGATCGATCGTCGTTTCAAGGTACTCGCGGGTCCGCCGCACGATCGTCCGGATGTACGGGTTGTGGCGCTCCACGAAACGGTTGAACCCGTGCGTGATGCGCTGTCTATCGGACTGCCGCAGGTCGTCGATCGCGCTGCCCGGCGCGTAGGCGTCCTCGTCAGCGAGTTCGAGCGAGTTGCGCAGAATCTGGAAGTCCCTCCCCTCCGAACGAGGCGGCAGGGGACTGCGCCACCATTCCCAGCACTCCTCGAACCCGGAAGGCGATGTCACGTTGCCAAGCACCAGGTCGAGCGAGGCCCGAGCGTTGCGCCACCGGCTTCCCGGTCCGCCGAGCACTGCGTCCGAGCCACGGGCGAGCGCGTCGAGCAGGTCGTAGGCCTCAATCGGATGGAGCTGAACCGGCGTCGCCGTCGCCAGGAGCAGGCTTTTCGTGCGCGGCGAGATCTGCCACAGGAACCGCAGGAGATTGTTCGGGTCCGCCGGCCCGAACGCATCGGGACCGCGACTCCGCCGGCGGGCGCGGTGCGCCTCGTCCAGAATCACGCATTCGACCGTAGGCTGTCGTAGAGGCGACGAAAGCGGGGCCTCGCCGCATCGCCGAGCGTCTCCGGCCGCGACTCGCACCACTCACGCCGCATGGCCGCCCTCGCCGCCCGGGCGATGTCGATGTCGGCGCGGGAGAGATGCGAGTTGCACACGACACGGACGATGCCATTCATGCTCTCGATGGCTTCGCCCGCGACCTCGAGGATCGAGGAAGAAAAGTAGCCGGCGATGCGGTCGTATCCCTTCGCGCCTGCCAACCTTGCGTTCAGGAAACTGACATCGAGCGGACGGCGACGCGAAGAGTATCGTTCGAGCAATGGTACCCGTCGTTGTCGGTGGTGCCGTGTCTCCCGACCCGACGCCTGCAACCGGCGTGCAGCGTCAGACCGGCGCGGTCTTCCACAACCTCAGCGTGAAGCTCTCGTCTTCCTCCAGGAGTTCCGGCTCGGTGCCGTTGTGCTCCCGCATGCTGCGCATGATCTTGCGGGGTATGCCCATTCCCATGTGCTCGAGGTACCCGTAGTCACGCATCACGTCCTTCAACAGCTCGTTGCGGGCGCTCCGGCAGCCGCTGCGCATACGTGCCGGCGTTATTCCATTTGCCAGGCGGCCCGGCGACACAACCTCTAGCCGATCCGAGTAGATGCTCAACTCGATATCCGTTCCCGACAGGAGATAGTCGCGATGCACGATCGCGTTGACGATCGCCTCGCGAACCGCCTCTTCGGGATAGTCCCATCGCGCCTGCCGCCGTACGCCGTCCTCAAGCGTCACCGTTTCGATGTTCCGCCTGACGAAATCCACCGCCTGTTCCACGAGACCCGGCTCGAGCACCGCGCCGGTGCCCTTCAGACGGACGATCGGCCCACGCAACGTGCGGCGTTCCCCGGCGTCATAGTCCTTCTCCCGCCCGAAATACGCAGCCGCATCGATCTTGGCCTGCGGGAGATACCGGCTGGGATTGCTGCCGAAGAGCAGCAGCCCGGCGACGGTCGCCGGCCGCCGATCGCCGTCGTCGAGAAACTCGGTGTTCACGAGGAGCGAGGACCATTCGGCTTCCTGCGCGGCCCGCCACTCCTGTTCCCGAAGGTCGACGAGCGACCTCCAGCGCGTCTCGTCTTCGTTCCTGGCCCACGCCGCCGTCTCCCGTCGCCAGTCGTCCGAGGGTGCCGATGCGGGCGTGTGCTGTTGCCGGACCTGCCCGAAGTAGTCTTCGAGGCGGCGGCGATCGAGATCCGCGATAGACGTGCCCGACACGGGTCGAAGCTCCGGACGGAAGGCGCCGCGCTGCTGAAACAGGCGCGCCAACTCCTCCGCGCTCGCCTCGCGGCTCACACTGCCCACTCGAATGCAGTAGGTACGCCGCTGGTTGTGCCAGACATGGTGCACGCTCCATCCGCGTTCCACCTGGACCGCCGCCACATCTCGGCCCGGCTCGACATCCCGGAGGATCTCGAAGTAAGGGATGATCTCGGGACGTATCTTGTCCCGACAGGCCTGCATCACCCATTCCTCGAGGCGCTGGTACGTGTGCGCCCTGCGGTCGTCGCCCTCTTCGTTGGCAGGCAAATCAATCCTCGTCAGCCCGCGCACGCTCCCGTCATCGTCGATGCCGAGCAGGACGCATCCACCCCGCAGGTTGGCGAACGCGACGAGCTCCTTCGCCAATTGACGATTCTCGATCACGTCGCTCTTGAACTCGACGTGGGAATTCTCGCCGTTCGCGATCAGCTCGCGAAGCTCCGTCGTTGTCACCGCCACC
>WTGR01000047.1 GCA_011523485.1 Acidobacteriota bacterium | reverse complement strand
CCCCGAGAGCCCGACGCCCATCCCTTCGACCCCCGTATCGGCCATCGCGCGTCCCTCGCGGGCCTCCGGTCCGCGGGTCGGCGTACGTCCGCGGGCCTCGTCCGGGGCCGTGTCGACCGCGACCTCCGGCTCCGCCCGCCGGGCCGGCACGACTTCGGGCACCGGCAGGATCATCTTCGGCGGGGCGGCGGTGGGCGGCTGGATCCATTGCGGGCGGCGAATCTCCTGCAGCGGCACGACCTGCTGAATGGGGCGGGCGCCCAGCGCCGTACGCCCTCCTTCGCCCGGGCCCTGCGGACCGCCGAGCCGGATCGTCATGACGTCGAGCGCCGGCTCGCTCGTCGAATCGGACAACCATCCGCCGGGGGTCAACAGGACGGCCGCGATCAGGATGACGTGGCCGGCCGCCGATACGACGGCCGTGCTACGCAACTCGTCGGTTCTGCCCGATCGGGCGGCCAGGAGATCGGATGTCGCTTCCTGCACCGGACACCGCCTATCGTTGGCGTGGCTGCTCGAGCACCAGGCCGACGTCCTCGACGCCCCCCTCCTTGAGCTGATCGATCACCGAGACCAGCTCGCCGTACGTGATCTCGCTGTCCCCGCGCAGAAAGACGCCCTTGTCATCCCGGCCCTCCAGGTCCGCCAGCAGGCGATCCGCCAGCGCGTCGATGTCGATGGTGTCGTCGCCGACCTGCACCACGCCCTCGGTCCGATAGGCGAGAGGGACCGTGACGAACAGCCGCTCCGACACCAGCGGCTCGGCGCGGCGGGCCTCCGGAAGCTGCACGTCGAGCCCCCGCTGCATCATGGGCGCGGCCACCATGAAGATGACCAGCATGACGAGCATGACGTCGACCAGCGGCACGACGTTGATCTCCGACAGCGACGTGCCCGTTCGCCGGCCGCGCCGCCGGTTGCTCCCGCCGCCGCTCTCCATCGACTGCACCTTCGGCATCGTGAATGCATCCTCACCCGGAAAAGTAGCGCTCGGCGATATTCAGGAACTCGAGCGAGAAATCGTCGACGGTCGATGCGGTGACCTTCACCCGGTGCGTCAGGTGGTTGTAGAAGTAGACGGCGGGAATCGCCGCGAACAGACCGGCCGCGGTCGCGATCAACGCCTCGGCGATGCCCGGCGCGACGACCGCGAGATTCGTCGAGCCGGTCGCGCCGATCTCCTGAAAGGCGTTGATGATGCCGACGACGGTCCCGAACAGGCCGATGAACGGCGTGATGCTCGCCGTCGTCGCAAGCAGCGCCACGTGACGCTCCAGCTTGTTGACCTCCACGTTCGCGGCGCGCAGCAGCGAACGGTCGAGCGCCTCGAAGCTCCGCAACGCCGGACGCGGCGCACCCCCGGCCCCCGGATCGCCGCCCGGCGACCCGGTGTCCCGAAGCTGCGCATTGAGCTCGACGTAGCCGGCCTGGAACACGCCGGAGAGCGGACTCGCGACAAGCGACTTGCAGACGGACTGCACTTCCGAGAACTTCCGGCTCTTGCGAAAGATGGTCACGAACGTCGAGGTCTGCGCGTCGACCTGCCGGAACTGCCAGAGCTTGAAGAGGATGACCGCCCACGAAGCGACCGAGAAAACGAGCAGGGACGCCAGTACCAACTGGCTGATGAGGGACGACCGCGCGATCAGATCGAGCAGACCGCCGAATGCTTCCCCAGGCTCGCTTGCCACGGGCGCCTGAAGGAAGGCAAAGGTATAGTATCCAAGGATACGCACCTCGGTTCCTCCGTCAGATTCTGACAAATGGCGCGCCGCTGGGAAGGCGCTAGTTGCGGAAGGTTACCATGCTCCCTGGACGCTGTCAAACATTATGTTAACATGGCGCTTCCTTCCACGACCGTCGCGATCCGGCTCGATCCGGCGGGCGCCCGGACCCGGAGAGACGAACGGCCGCCGGTCATGATCCGCTTCCTCAGCATCCGCGATCTCGCCATCGTCGATGCGATGGACATCGAGCTCGACCACGGATTCAACGTACTGACCGGTGAGACCGGCGCCGGAAAATCGATCATCATCGGTGCGCTCGGGCTGTTGGTGGGCGGGCGCGGCGCGGCCGATCTGGTGCGCACCGGCGCGGCCGGAGCCCGCGTTCAGGCCACGTTCGAGACGGAAGACGGCGAGGAGAGCATCGTCAGACGCGAGATCCCGGCGCAGGGACGGGGCCGGATCTTCATCGACGACGCGCTTGCCACGGCGTCGGCGCTCAGGACGCTCGGCCGGCGGCTCGTGGACATCCACGGCCAGCACGAGCACCAGGCCCTCCTCGACCCGCGCTCCCACGTGGGCCTGCTGGACGCCTATGGCGGACTCGAAGCGGCCGCCTCGGAAGTGGCCGCGGCCCACGACCGCTGGCGAAGCGCGGAGATGCAGCTCGAAGCGGAGCGGGAGGGCGCCCGGGAAGCGGCGGCGCGGATCGAGTTCCTGCAGTTTCAGCTCGAGGAGATCGACAGGATCTCCCCGCAGCCGGGCGAGGACGAGCTCCTGAGGAACGAGCGCCGCCGCCTCGCGAACGCGGACCGGCTGCTGCATCTGGCGAGCCGGACCTACGCCGCGCTGTACGAGCGGGACGACTCGGTGGTGTCCTCGCTCGGCGTCGTATGGCGCCAGCTCGACGAGCTGGCCGCCCTCGATTCCGCGTTCGTCGAGCACGCGGCGGCGCGCGAGACGGTCCCGCCCCTGCTCGACGACCTCGCCCACGCGCTACGCTCCTATGCCGCCGCCGTCGAGGTATCGCCGGACCGGCTCGGAGAGGTCGAGACGCGGCTTGCGGACGTCGAGCGTCTCGCTCGGAAGTACGGCGGAAGTCTCGACGCGGTCCTCGAACGGCGCACGGCGATTGACGCCGAGATCCGGCGCTGCACCGACGATGAGACGCGTCGGGCGGCGCTGGAGTCGGAGGCGGTCGCCGCGCGGGCCGCGTATCTCGGTGCGGCCGGAGCGCTGTCGACCCGGCGGGTGACGCAGGCGCGGTCGCTGGCCCCGGCGCTCGAAGCGGAGCTGCGGCAACTGGCCATGCCGAACGGACGTGTGGACGTCGTCGTCGAGACCGGACTCCCGGCAGAGCGCTGGGGCCCGCGCGGCACCGACCGGGTGGAGCTCTTCCTGTCCGCCAACCCCGGCGAGGACGCCCGGCCCCTCGCACGGGTCGCCTCGGGGGGAGAGCTCTCGCGCGTGATGCTGGCCCTCAAGACGCTGGTTGCGACCGACACCGCGGGCAAGACCCTCGTCTTCGATGAAATCGACGCCGGAATCGGCGGGCGGGCGGCGGATCGGGTAGGGGAGCGCCTGCGCGCGCTCGGCGACCGCTACCAGGTCCTGTGCGTGACGCACGCACCGCAGTTGGCGGCGTACGCCACGGCCCATTTCGGCGTCTCGAAGTGCGTGAGCGAGGGGCGGACCAGAACGGCGGTCGAGCGGCTGAGCCCGGATGGGCGGATCGCCGAGCTGGCGCGCCTCATGACCGGATCCGGCAGCTCGGCCGCCCTCGCGAGCGCGTCCGAGCTGCTCGATTCCAGACACGCTGCGTCGGCGAGGGCGGCGCCGCCCGCGGTGCGGGAGGAGACGCCCCGGACGAGCCGGGAGTGAGCACGATGGGAAGGACGTACGCGGTCGAGACGTTCGGCTGCCAGATGAACGTGCACGACAGCGAGCGGCTGGCCGGTCTGCTGCAACAGGCGGGCTACGAGCCGGCGGCGGGGGAGGAGGAGCCGGCCCTCGTCGTCGTCAACACCTGCAGCGTGCGCGAACGGGCGGCGGAGAAGCTCTTCGCGCGCCTCGACCGGTATCGGCGCCGCGCGCGCGACGAGCGCCCGCTCGTCGCGGTGACCGGCTGCGTGGCGCAGCAGGAGGGATCGCGCATCGTCGATCGCGCGCCGGTGGTGGACGTCGTCATAGGGACCCAGGCGCTGGCGATGCTTCCCCAGGCCATCGAGGAGGCCGAGCGGACGCGCCGTCCCCAGGTCGATACCAGTCCGTACGACAACGTCTCGTTTCCCCTCGGCGTAGCGGTCCGCGACGATCCGGTCAAGGCCTACGTGACGGTCATCGAGGGCTGCAACGACTTCTGCGCCTTCTGCGTGGTGCCCTATACCCGAGGCCGCGAACGCATGCGGCCGGTGGCGGAAATCCTGGGCGAGGTCTCGGCGGCTGCCGCCGCCGGGCACCGCGAGGTGCATCTGCTCGGCCAGATCGTCAATCACTACCGGGCGCCCGATGCGCCGGACTGCGACTTCGCCGGACTGCTCGAGCGCGTCCACGAAATCGCCGGCGTCGAGCGCATCCGGTTCGCGAGCCCGCACCCGAGGCACGTGACGCGGCGCATGATCGAGGCGCTTCGGGATCTGCCGAGGGTGTGCAAGCATCTCCATCTGCCGGTGCAGTCCGGTTCGACGCGCGTGCTGGGACGGATGCGGCGGCGGCACACACGCGAGCGCTATCTCGCGCTGGTCGACGAGATCCGCGCGGCGGTAACGGACATCGCGCTGTCGACCGATATGATTGTCGGGTTCCCCGGGGAGACAGCCGAGGACTTCGAGCAGACCCTGAGCCTGACGGAAGCCGTGCGTTACCACAGCATGTTCTCGTTCAAGTACTCCGAGCGGCCGAACACCCTGGCGCGCGCGCGGATGCCGGACGACGTGCCGGAGGCCGAGAAGGCGGGCCGCCTCGCCGCGTTGCAGGCGCTGCAGCAGGGGATTCAGCAGGAGCTGCACGCCGCGGCGGTCGGGCGCACCGTCACGGTGCTGGCCGACGCGCCCAGCCGACGCCGTGACGGCGAGTTCGCCGGCCGCACGACCGGCAACACGATCGTGAACTTTCCGGGCGATCCGACCTGCATCGGCCGCCTGCTCGACGTCCGGATCGAACGGGCCGGACCGAACAGCCTCTGGGGCACTCTGTCCCCGGCCGTCGAGCCCCGAACGAGCGGGGATGGGGTGGGTCGATGCAAATCGAGATGACGATCAAGGGACTGATGGTCGACCCGATCACGAACATGCCGATCGTCATCCTCCGCGACGAGGGCGGCGAGCACGTCCTTCCGATCTGGGTCGGAATCTTCGAGGCCAATGCAATCGCCCTGCAGATCGAGAACGTGACCACGCCGCGGCCGATGACCCACGACCTGCTGCGCAACCTCATCAGCGATCTGAACGGTACGGTGGAGAAGATCGTCGTCTGCGATCTGAAGGAGAACACCTTCTACGCCCTCATCCACGTCCGCGTCCGGGGCGAGACGGTCGCCGTCGATGCCCGGCCCAGCGACGCGATCGCGCTGGCCCTGCGCGTGAGCGCGCCGATCTACGTGGAGGACGTCGTGGTCAGGAACGCGAAGAACCTGGACTTCGCCCCCGACAAGGCCGACTCCGAGCGCCTGGCCAAGTGGCTGGAGAACCTGGATCCCGAGGAGCTGGGCAAGTACAAGATGTAGCGTCGGGCCGCCAACCGCGCGCTGTCGGCCGGCCGACATCTTCTGCAACCTGCTGATTGCGCAGGACCTTCGTTTCGCAGCCACCGCGTGCGCCGCCTTGACAGGCCGGTGGGTCGTTCCTAGAATGCCCGCAATCCGGCGGCGTCCAATGGTTCCGGTTCCGCCCGCGTCGCACCGTCACTGTCCTTCTCCTTCGACGGCCTTCAGATGATTGTTGCGATCGCCAATCAGAAGGGCGGCGTCGGCAAGACCACCACGGCCATCAACCTGGCCTCCGCACTCGCCCTGCGCGGCAAGTCCACCCTCCTCATCGATCTCGACCCCCAGGGGAACAGCACGATCTCCTTCGTGCAGCGCGACGCGGCCTTCCGCTCCGTGTACGAGACGATGGTCGACGACGGCTGCGCCCTGTCGGACGTCATCCGCCCCTCGCCGCAGGACAACCTGTGGATAGCGCCCGCCCGAATCGCCCTGGCGAAGCTCGAAGCGCGGCTGGTGGGGGAGTTGGACGCCCACTTCCGTCTCAAGGAGCGTCTGGACGCCCTGGGGAAGCGCTTCTCGTACGTCGTCATCGACTGCCCGCCGGCGCTCGGCCTGCTCACCGTCAACGCCCTGGTCGCCGCGACGCATCTGCTCATTCCCATCCAGTCGTCGTACTTCGCCCTCGAAGGCACCGACGACCTTCTGGAGACGGTGCAGCGCGTGCAGTCCCGGGCCAACCCGGGGCTCGACATCCTCGGCGTGCTGATCACGATGCACGACCGGCGGACCTCGCTCGGACGCGACATCCAGCACCGCATCCGCGAGGCGTTCGGCGCCAAGGTCTTCCGGACGGTGATCTCCAAGAACGTGCGGCTGGAAGAGGGGCCGGCCTACCGCGAGTCCATCTTCACGTTCGCGCCCAACTCGACCGGTGCGGCCGACTACTACAGTCTGTGCGAGGAGGTCATGGACCGTGTCTAAGCGGGGACTGCCCGAGACCGTGCGAATGCGCCACGAGGCACACTACGTGGAGACCCTCTCCGCGTCGTCCGGCAAGCCGATCGGCCGCATGGTGCCCATCGACCGCGTCGACCCCAATCCGGACCAGCCGCGCCAGGTCATGGGCGATCTGACCGAGCTGAAGGCCTCCATCGTCGAGAAGGGAATCCTCGAACCGTTGATCGTGCGGCCGCGGGGCGAACGCTACGGCATCATCGCCGGAGAACGACGGTACCAGGCGGCCGTGCAGATCGGCCTGACCGAGCTCCCGGTGGTCGTGCGCCCCGCGGACGAGTCCGAGAGCATCGAGCTCGCGCTCATCGAGAACGTCCAGCGCAAGACGCTGACCGCATTCGAGGAAGCCGAGGCGCTCCGGGCTCTCGTCGAGCGCTTCGCCTACACGCACGAGCAGCTTGCGAAGCGGCTCGGCAAGTCCCGCACGTCGGTCACCGAGACCCTGAGTCTCAACACGATGCCCGAGGAGGTGCAGCGGTTGTGCCGACTCGCCGACATCACGTCGAAGTCGGTCCTGCTCGAAATCGTCCGGCAGCGCAGCCCGGAGGCGATGCTCGCCTTCATCGAGCAGATCACGCGCGACGGAGACGCGACGCGGCAACGCGCGCGGGAGACGGCGGCGAGCCGCCGCGGGACGGGACGGGCCAAGCCGTTCGTGTACCGGTACGCGCCGCCGAACCGGACGTTCAGTCTGCGGCT
Organism: Acidobacteriota bacterium; assembly: GCA_011523485.1. The sequence goes on along the minus strand of WTGR01000047.1, from coordinate 10,237 downwards.
GGCATTCCGCAAGACGAACGTGCCCCGGGATCAACTGATCGCGGCGCTCGAGGGGATCCTCGACGACCTGCGCCGCTCGGATGCGGGTCCGGACCAGGACTCCGGCGAATGAGGTCGTGGCGGCCAGCGCGCCGAAGCGGGCCGCCCGGGGGGCGCCCGAGGGTCGCAAGTTAACATAAGACCCCTTATCGGACCCACGATCCGGTGCGGTTGGCGAGCGCGCCGCGCGACCGATAGGATCGGATGAGGCGCCGCCGCGAACGCGCGGCCGGCGTCACGGATCCGGGTCAGCAATGTTTGGCATCCTCGGTCGCTACGTCCTGCGGGAAGTGATCCCCCCGTTCTGCCTCGCGCAGGTGGTCTTCACCTTCCTGCTGATGCTCGACCCGATCACCAAGCACGCGGAAGAGCTGATCGGGGTCGGCGTGAACCTGGGCGACATCCTGCGGATTCTCGTGACGGCGCTGCCGTACTCGCTGGGCCTGACGATTCCGATGGCGCTCCTGGTCGGGGTCCTGATGGGGCTCGGACGCCTGTCGGGCGACCGCGAGATGGTGGCGATGCAGGCGTGCGGCATCGGCGTCTTCCGCATCCTGTCGCCGCTGCTCGTCCTGGCCGCCCTGGCGGCCGCGATCGACTGCTACCTGCTGGCCGAGGCGGTGCCGAACGCCAACCGACGCTTGCGCGAGACGGTGTTCCGCGTGTCGGCGAACCGCGCCGAGGGCGAGATCAAGCCGCGCGTGTTTCAGGTGGATCGGTTTCCGCGCGCGGTTCTCTACGTGCGGGAGGTCGCCCCGGACGGCTGGAGAGACGTTTTCCTCGCGGACGTCGAGCGGCCGGAACAGCCCGACGTCTACGTGGCCGAATGGGGCCGCGTCGCGGTGGACGAGGAACTGCGCACGGTTGCCGTCGCCCTGCGCAACGGTGAGCGGCACCGGGTGGACCCGGCCGTTCCGTCCGCGTACGAAGTGCACCGCTTCGAAGAGCTGACGATTCAGCTCGATGCCTCGTCGCTGTTTCCGGACGGCGGGCCGGCGCGGGATGTCGACGAGCTGTCCATACCGGAGCTGCGGGAAGAGGCCTCGGCGATGCGCGCGGCGGGGGTCTCGCCGCATCAGCCGATCATGGCCATCCACGAGAAATTCTCGATTCCCGTGGCGTGCTTCGTCTTCGTGCTGCTCGCCGTCGGATTGGGAGCCAGCAGCCGCAAGGAGGGGCGTCTGGCGAGCTTCGCGCTCGGGATCGCCGTCATCCTCGCCTACTACGTGATGCTGTACCTGGGTACGGCGCTGGCCAAGGGACAGTGGCTGTCGCCGCACCTCGTGAGGTGGATACCGAACGCGGTGATGGGTCTGGCCGGCGCCGGTCTGATCTGGTGGCGCTCCCGGTCGAACGATCCGCACGCGGCGCTACCGTGGCTTGCGTCGCGGGCATCCCGACCCGCGGAAGCGGAAGCGCCGGCGGCGGCCGAGCCGGCGGACCCGCCAATCCTGGTCAGGGTGTCCCGCGTGTCGCCGGGAATCGGCCTCCTCGACCGGTACGTGACGCGGATCTACCTGCGCTGGATGACGCTCGCCTTCGTCGGCCTGCTCGGCCTCTTCTACGTGATCACGTTCCTGGACCTCTCCGACAAGCTGTTCAAGGACGAGACCACCCTGCTGAGGCTGCTGGAGTACTTCTGGTACGCCACGCCGCAGTTCGTCTCCTACGTCCTCCCCGTTGCGGCGCTGGTGACCACGCTCGTGACCGTCGGCCTGCTGACCCGGACGAACGAGCTGACGGTGATGAAGGCCTGCGGGATCAGTCTGTACCGGATGGCGGCGCCCATCCTCTGCTTCAGCCTGCTGTGGAGCGGTCTGCTGTTCGCGATCGGCGAGAGCGTTCTGGCGCGGGCGAACCGCCGCGCGGAGGCGCTCAACCGCGAGATCCGCACCGGCCGGGCGCAGCCGTTCGGTACCGCAGACAGGGCGTGGCTGGTGAACGAGGACGGCCACATCTACCACTATCTGCACTTCGACGCCGACGGACCCGCGGTGAGCGGCCTGTCGGTCTATGAATTCACGGGTCGTCCCTGGTCGCTTGCGGGCCGGACGTACGCGGCCGAGGCGTCGTTCCGGGGCGCCTGGGAGGGCCGCGGCGTCTGGTCGCGCGAGTTTCCGACAGCGGAAGCCGCCACGACGTACGACCACGGCGGCGAGCGGAGGCTGCCCGCGGTGGCGCCGCCCGCGGTGTTCTCGGCCGAGCTGCCGGACGCGGAGCTCATGAGTTATCGCGAGCTCGACCGGCACGTCGTGGAGCTGCGGGCGCTCGGCTTCGACGTCGTCGATCTCGTCGTCGAGTTGCACCGCAAGGCGTCGTTTCCGTTCGTAACGTTCATTCTCACGCTCATCGCGGTGCCGTTCGCGGTGACGATCGGTCCTCGCGGCGCCCTCTACGGGGTCGGAGCCGGCATCGTGCTGGCGTTCAGCTACTGGATCGTGCTGAGCGTGTTCGGGGCTCTGGGCAGCGCCGGCGTGCTCATGCCGGCCACCGCGGCCTGGGCGCCGAACCTGATCTTCGGCGCCGCGGCCGGCTGCTTCCTGTTCTCCGTGCGGACCTGACGGAGCGGATACGGTGCCGAGCATCATCAGCCACTACGTCGTGCGGGAGGTGATCCTTCCCTTCTTCCTGACGCTGCTCGTCTTCACGTTCCTGATGCTGCTGCCGCCGATCATGAATCAGGCGGAAGAGCTGATCCGGCTCGGGGTGGACGCGCGGCACGTGGCCGAGATGCTGCTGCTGCTCGTCCCGCAGTCGCTCGGCGTCACGATACCCATGGCCCTGCTGGTCGGCGTCCTGATGGGACTCGGCCGATTGTCCGGGGACCGCGAGACGGTGGCGATGCAGGCCTGCGGCATCAGCCTGTTCCGCATCCTGACTCCCCTGCTGGTCTTCGCCGCCGCCACGGCGGCGATCAACTGCTACCTGATGCTGTCGGTGGTGCCGGACGCCAATCAGCGGTTCCGGGAGATCCTGCTGCGGGTGCAGGCGAACCGCGCCGAGGGCGAGGTGAAGCCGCGGGTGTTCTACGTGGGGGACTTCCCGGACGTCGTGCTGTACGTCCAGGAAGTCTCCGGCACCGGCGAAGGATGGTTCGACGTCTTTCTCGCGGACGTCCAGCGGCCGGAACAGCCGGACATCTACATCGCGGAACGCGGTCGCGTCGGCGTGGATCGGGACCGCCGAACCGTTGCCATCGTGCTCGAGAACGGCGAGCGCCATCGGGTGGATCCCGCCGCCCCGGACGCCTACGAGGTGCACGCCTTCCGGGAGCTGCGGATCCAGTTGGACGCCGAGTCCCTGTTTCCCGCGGGTGGGCCGGACCGGGGCCTGCGCGAGATGACCATCCCGGAGCTGAACGAGCAGGCCGCCGCGATGCGCGCGGCGGGGGTGTCGCCGCACGCGCCGATCATCGAGGCCCACAAGAAGTTCTCCATTCCGTTCGCGTGCTTCGTCTTCGTGCTGCTCGGGGTGGCTTTCGGCGTGAGCAGCCGCACGGATGGACGACTGGCCAGCTTCGCGCTCGGCATCGCGGTCATCTTCGCCTACTACGTGCTGATGTACGAGTCGGAAGCGCTCGCCAAGGGGCAGCGGGTGCCCCCCCACCTGGCGATGTGGCTGCCGAACATCGTGCTGGGACTGGCCGGCATGGCGCTGATTCGGCGGCGCGCGGGGGGAGTCGAGGGCGGCGCTTCCCTGCCGTGGATACGGTGGAGGCGGCCCGCGCCGCCCGGCGGTCCCGAGGTCTCCGGCGCTTCCGCGATCTCCGGTGCCCCCGCCAACCGGGACCCCGTCGTCACGGTGTCCGCCGGATCGCTCCCCGGCGTCAACATCCTCGACTGGTACGTGACGAAGATGTACCTGCGCTGGGTGGGCCTCGCGTTCGTCGGCCTGCTCGGCATCTTCTACATCGCCACCTTCATCGACCTGTCCGACAAGCTGTTCAAGGACGAGACGACGGGCGTAATGCTGCTGCGCTACTTCTGGCACGCGACGCCGCAGTTCGTCTACTACGTCCTGCCGATCGCCGGACTCGTGGCGACGCTGGTGACCATCGGTCTGCTCACGAGGACGAGCGAGCTCACCGTGATGAAGGCGTGCGGGATCAGCCTGTATCGGGCCGCGTTCCCGATTCTCTGCTTCAGCTTCGTCTGGAGCGGCTTGTTGTTCGCGCTGGGAGAGACGGTCCTCGCGCGGGCGAATCGAACCGCCGAGACCCTGAACCGCGAGATCCGCACGGGCCGCACGCAGACGTTCGAGGTGTTGGCGCGCCAGTGGCTCTACGACGAAGGCGTGATCTACCACTACCGCTACTTCGACCCCGATCGGTCGGCGATCGACAGCCTGACCATCTTCGAGCTGGGCGACGCGCCGTGGTCGCTGGTGCGCCGGACGTACGCCACGCACGCGACGCACGGCGACGAATGGCAGGGCCAAAACGTCTGGTCGCGGGAGTTCGCCGTCGCGCCGGAAGCCTCCTCCCCCTATCGGAAGGACGCGGAGCGCGCCCTGCCCGCGGTGGCGGCGCCCGGCGTCTTCGTGGCGGAGAGACCCGACGCCGAGCTCATGAACTTTCGCGAGCTCGAGCGGTACATCGTGGACCTGCGCGCGCGGGGTTTCGACGTCGTCAACCTGGTGGTGGCGCTGCACCGCAAGGCGTCCTTCCCCTTCGTCACCGTGATCCTCACGCTCATCGCCGTACCCTTCGCCGTGACCACCGGCTCGCGCGGCGCCCTCTACGGCGTGGGCGTCGGCATCGCAGTCGCGTTCACCTACTGGATCGTGCTGAGCGTGTTCGGCGCACTCGGCGGCGCCGGCGTGCTCATGCCCGCCACCGCCGCCTGGGCCCCGAATCTGATTTTCGGCACGTCCGCGGGCTACTTCCTGCTCACGGTTCGGACCTGACCGGTTCGCGCGCGAGGGGAATGAAGGTCAGTCCGCCGGGCGGAACGCGACGCGAGCCGCGCCTGCCGCGAGCACACCGCTCGTGCCGCTCCACAGCAGCCACGCGAGGAAGAGCCCCAACCCCAAGGCAACCATCGCCGCGATCCGCTCGAAGCGTCCGGCGGACCGCTGCATCGGGCCTCCCGGAGGACTCCCCCGTTCGCTCGTCCGTGGCGCCTGCCCGGCCGCGGGGACGTCGTTGCGTGCTACGACGCGGACGCCCGGACTCCGGCCGCGGCGCTCAGCGCAGCGGCCTTGTCGGTCCGCTCCCAGGTGAATTCCGGATCGGTTCGTCCGAAGTGACCGAACGCCGCCGTGCCGCGATAGATGGGCCGGCGCAGCGCCAGCGTCTCGATGATGCCCTTCGGCGTCAGCGAGAAATGCTCCCGGACGAGAGCGCTGAGCCGCTCCTCGCCGACCCTCCCCGTGCCGAACGTGTCGAGCAGGACGGAGACGGGATCGGCGATGCCGATGGCGTAGGCGAGCTGCACCTGCACGCGTTCCGCCAGCCCCGCCGCCACGCAGTTCTTCGCGATGTAGCGCGCCATGTAGGAAGCGGAACGGTCGACCTTGGTCGGGTCCTTGCCGGAGAACGCGCCGCCGCCGTGCGGGGCCATGCCGCCGTAGGTGTCGACGATGATCTTGCGCCCGGTCACGCCGGAGTCGCCGTGCGGACCGCCGGTCACGAAACGGCCGGTCGGGTTCACGTAGATTTTCGTCGCCTCGTCGATCATCGACTCCGGGACGGTGGCCCGAATGACCTCGCGGGTGATGTCGTCGCGCAACTGCTCCGTGGAAACCTCGTCGCTGTGCTGGCTCGACACCACGACGGCGTCGATGCGACGCGGCCGGTCGCCGTCGTATTCCACCGTGACCTGCGACTTGCCGTCCGGCCGGAGGTAGCTCAGCCGCCCCTCGCGGCGGACGTTGGAGAGCGCCCGCACCAGATGGTGCGCGAGCATGAGCGGCAGCGGCATCAGCTCCGGCGTCTCGTTGCAGGCGTAACCGAACATCAGGCCCTGGTCGCCCGCGCCGCCCGGGTCCACCCCCATGGCGATATCCGGGGACTGCCCGTGCAGGGACGAGAGCACGGCGCAGGTGTCGGCGTCGAAGCCGAACTTGGCCCGCGTGTAGCCGACGTCCCTCACCGCCTCGCGGGCGACATCGGCGAACTCGACCCTGGCGGTGGTCGTGATCTCCCCCGCCAGCACGATCAGGCCGGTCGTCAGCAGCGTCTCGCAGGCGACGCGGCCGTTCGGATCGTCCGCCAGAACCGCATCGAGGACGGCATCCGAAACCTGATCGGCTATCTTGTCCGGATGGCCTTCCGTGACCGATTCGGAGGTAAAGAGATAACGGCCTGTCCGGCGCATGTGCGGTGAATCTCCCTTCGCGGCGATTGGTGCGGCGTCGATTCGGCGGGCCGCCCGAGTCCGGCCCTCCACGTTCGGGACGGCATGTCCCACGCCAACCGCATACAGTAACCAGGGAACGGCGTTCCGGTCAATTACGAGCGCGGATGGTACTCGTCGTAGACCGCCTTCAGGCGCGCCGCGAGGATGTGGGTGTAGATCTGGGTGGTGGACAGATCGGCGTGTCCGAGGAGGGTCTGGATGGAACGCAGATCCGCACCCCGTTCGAGCAGGTGCGTCGCGAACGAGTGCCGCAGGACGTGCGGGCTCAGGTCGCGCGGCAGTCCGGCCTGCCGCGCGTACTGCTTGAGCTTCTTCCAGAAGCCGACCCGGGTCAGTCGCACTCCCCCGCGCGCATTGACGAAGACCCAGGCGGACGTCCGCGGGCCGAGGAGCGCCGGGCGGGCGGACGCCAGATAGCGGCGCAGCCACTCGACCGCGGCTCTGCCGATCGGCACGAGCCGCTCCCTGCTGCCCTTGCCCATGCAGGTCAGATAGCCCGCGTCGAGGTGCAGGCTCTCGGGTTGCAGCGACACCAGCTCGGACACCCGCAGGCCCGTCGCATACAGCAGCTCGATCAACGTCCGGTCGCGAACGCCGACCGCGGTGGTGACGTCCGGCTGCTCCAGCAGCACGTCGACGTCGGCGGTGGACAGGAACTTCGGCAGCGCGGGCCACGACCGCGGCGCGCGCAGGTCGTCGGCCGGGTTCGAGGCCACCTGCCCGTCGGCCAGCAGGAAACGGTAGAAGCCCCGCACGCAGGCCACCACCCGGGCGACCGACCGCGGCGCAAGACCGGAGCCCATCAGGTCGCGAACGAAAGCCTCCAGGTCGCGCCGGTCCAGCCGGTTCACGCGCAGGTCGCGGGCCTCTGCAAAGTCACCCAGCAGCACGAGGTCCCGGGCGTAGCTGGTCAGCGTGTTGGCGGCCAGGCGCCGCCCCGCCTTCAGATCGCTCAGGTACGCGTCTATCGGATCGCCGTTCACGCCCACTGTATCGGACGGCCTGGCGGGACCCGCCACCGCGCGCGATCCCCCGGGGCGACGCGGACGCTTCCGCACCACGTCCCCGACGAGTTCTGCGAATCCGTACTACTCCAATTTGCACAACGGGTTACAGCCGAACCGCAATTGCGCGCGAGGCATCGGAGGTTGTATAATGTCCGTGCTTCAAACCTCGAACGACGATAGCCGCAGCACGTTCACGCATTCTCAGAGGATCGGTCCAATGTCTCACGTGAAGCACCTTGCCGTTCTCGCCGGCACGCTCGGCGTCGTGTTGCTTGGTGCGTCGACCGCCGCCGCGCAGGCGGACTTCGCTACGCAGGTCGCCGAGTACGTCCGCGCGCAGGAAGCGCTGGCCGCCGACGACGTCGAGGAGGCGCGGCGCGCGCTGGACGATCTGATCGCCGTCGCCGACAGCGTCGTCGGCCCGCTGGCCCGGGCCGCGGCCGGCGCCGGGGACATCGCATCCATGCGGAGTGCGTTCAAGCCGTTGTCCGAGCTGCTCGCCGGGATGGACCTTCCGGCCGGCTACGCGCGGGCCTACTGCCCGATGTACGACGGCGGATCGAACTGGGTGCAGGTAGACGGCCCGGTGCGCAACCCGTACTACGGCTCGATGATGCTGACCTGCGGCGTCGTCGACGCGGCGCCGGGGGCCCACATGGACCACAGCCCGCGGCACGGCGGGCGCGTCTTCATGGCGCCGGACAGCTTCCACCACATCGAGGGGACGTACCCGGAGCCGGGCGTCTTCCGCCTCTATGCGACCGACAATTACCGCGAGCCGGTCGACGTGACCATGTGGATGGGGCGCGTGGTGCTGCAGGAGGACTACGATCCGGTGACCGACGAGTTCATCGAGGTGGAGGCGGCGTTTCTGCTTCCCGCTCCCGATGGCGCGTACCTCGAAGCGGAGGTCGGCGATCAGCCGCTGCCCACCGACTTCATCGCCAAGATCCGCATGGTCGAGGACTATCCCGAGGATCGGTTCGATTTCATCTTCACGGAGCTGACGTCGGATGCGCCCGTCCTGACCGTTCCCGCGCCGGCCGACGTGCCGGCCACGCTGCCGCTCGCCGAGCGGATTCGCCCCCGGATTCCGGAGGCCACGCGGGACATCGTCAGCGGCATCGACGCCCGCAACGAAGAGATCTCCCGACTCGTGGCGGAGGGCCGGTTCACGGAGATCTTCATTCCCGCCCTGCAATCGAAGGAGCTGGCGCTGGCGCTCGATCAACGCGCCGAGGCGCTGCCGGCCGAGGGCCGGAACCAGGTGCGCATCGCGGTGCGCAGCCTCGTGCGGGCAGCGTGGCTTCTGGACTGGTACGGCGACCTCGGCAACAAGCAGCAGGTGAGCGAGGCGCACGACGTCTTCAGCGAAGCCGTGCGCGGGATCAACCAAGTGTACGACGGCGCAGCCGCGCGGTAGCGGCAACGCGAGGCTTCGAGGGCCCGGCGCATCGTGCGGGGCGCCGCCGGTTGCCGGCGGGTCTGCAGTCGGCCGCGCCGGACCGACCAGGGAGATGGTAGAGATGAGCACGAGGTACGTTCGCTGGTGCCTGGGCGCAGCCGTGGCGCTCGTCGTGGTCGGCGGTCAGATCGAGGAGACACGGACCCACACGCCGATCGCCTCGCGGTGGAACTACAACGAGCACCTGTTTCCGATCTTCCGCGACAACTGCGGGTCCTGCCATCGCGACGGGGGTATCGCCCCGATGTCGCTCGTGACCTACCGCAGCGCCTATCCCTGGGCCCAGTCCATCCGCGAGGAGGTGCTCGGCCTGCGGATGCCGCCGTGGAAGGCGGAGGACGGGTTCGGCGATTTCCGGAACGGGCACGCGCTGCCGGCGCACGAGATGGACATGATCCTCGAGTGGTCCAGCGGCGGCTACCCGCAGGGCCCGCGATCCCAGAGCCCGGCGCCGCCGGGAGAGCCCGAAGCGTGGCCGCTGGGCGCACCCGCCATCGAGCTGCGAATGGCGGAGCCGTTCACGCTCGACTGGAGCACGAACGAGTCGGTCCGCTACTTCGTGCTGCCGACCGGGACGACCGAGGAACGGTTCGTGACCGGCGCCGACGTGATGCCGGGAGCCGCCGCGATCGTCCGCGATGTCGCCATCTACATCGATACGACCGGGACCGCGCGCGCGCTGGACGCCGAGGACGACGGGCCGGGATTCGGAGACGCGGAGGGAAGGAACTTCCCCACTACCGCGCCGCTGGCGCTCTGGTCGCCGGGGCGGCCGAGCGTGCGCCAGGATGACGCCGCGCGCACTCTGCCGGCGGGCGCCGACATCGTGGCGCGCGTGCACTACAAGAAGACCTGGATCACCGAGGGCGAGGAGTTCGCGGACCAGAGCCGCATCGGGCTCTACATCGGTGACGAAAGCGACCGGGCGGTCGAGTCGATGCTCCTGTCGTCGCCGGCGCGCACGGGCGAGCTGACCCTGACGTTCAGCCAGGAATTGGACACCGACGTCAGCGCGCTCGCCGTCCTGCCGGAGGTCGCCATCGAAGCCAGGGACGTGCAGGTAGTGGCGGTGACGCCGGCCGGGACACGGGTGCCGATGCTCTTCCTGCGCGAGCCGGACACGGCGTGGCCGACGCGCTACTGGTTCGACGCCCCGATAGACCTGCCGGCCGGATCGACGATCGAGGTCAACGCGATTCTGCATCCGGGGGCGGACCACATGCCGGGACCCTCCCTGTTCGGCGCGGACCCGTCGGCGCCGATCCGACTGGTCGTCGACTACGCGGCCGGCGAGGTCCTGGCCAACTAGCGCCCCCGAAACGCCTCGCTGGCTCGGCGTTTCGGCCCATCCCCACCGCTCCATGACC
>WTGR01000723.1 GCA_011523485.1 Acidobacteriota bacterium | reverse complement strand
GCGACTTCGACGCCCGGGTGGCGATTCGTTCGGCAGACGAGCTCGAGCGCCTGGTGGCGGCGTTCAATCGCATGGCCGGCGATCTTCTCGTCCAGCGCCGCAGGCTGGAGCGGACCCATCGTCTCGAAGCCTGGGCCGAGATGGCGAGGCAGGTGGCCCACGAGATCAAGAACCCGCTGACGCCGGTCCAGCTTTCCGCCGAGCACCTGCTGCGCGTCCACCGTGATCGCGGCGAACCGCTCGGCCCGGTGCTCCGGGACTGCGTGGATTCGATTCTCACGCAGGTCGGTCTGCTCCGCCGGATTGCCTCGGAGTTCTCCAGCTACGCTTCCTCGCCGCCGGTGAATCGGGAGTCCACGGTTCTCACCGACGTCGTGCACGAAGTCCTCGACCCCTACCGCACCGGTCTCGCCGGTCGGATTCGGCTGGCGGTCGATGTGCCGACGACGCTGCCGCGGGTCCTGATCGACAGGACCCTCGTGGCGCGGGCGTTCACGAACGTCGTCGAGAACGCGCTGCACGCGATGCCGGGCGAGGGCCGGCTCACCGTGGCGGCGACCGCGAACGCGCACGAGGTCGTTCTGACCGTGCGGGATACGGGGGTCGGTCTCGACGAGGCCGCGCTCTCGCGCGTGTTCGAGCCGTACTTCTCGACCAGAGTCTCCGGCACCGGCCTGGGCATGGTGATCGCCAAGCGCAACGTCGAGCTGAACGGAGGCGCCATCGAGATCGCCAGCCGCAAGGGAGACGGCGCTGCGGTCACGTTGCGCTTTCCGGTGGAACAGGAGCCCGCCGGCCGCGCCGCCGATCCGGCGGCTGATGCGTAGGAAGCTTCGCATCGGCGAGACTCCCACGCGTCCGACGGTCGCGCCGCGTCCGACGGCCGCGCCGCCTCGCCGGGTTCAGGAGGCGGTCCGCTCCGCGGTGGGGGCCTCGGGGTCGACCGGTGAAGCCAGGCGCGGCGGCTGGCGTTGGCTGCGGTTCATCGCGGCGCCGATCAGTCCGGAAGCCACGTACGAGTACGCCATCAGGACGAGCACGGCCTCGGGTTGCGCCGCGATCGCCGCGATGACCCCGGCGATCGCGAGCGGGGTGAGATAGGACCGGCGGCGACCGGGAATCAGCGCCCCGAAGCTCCGGAACCGCAGGCGGCTGACCATGAGCGCCGCCGGAAACAGGACGATCGGCAACGCGGCGACCGCCGTGCCCGGTTCGGCGAATCCGAGCGGGTACGCGAACACGGTGGCCGCGGGCACCCCCGCCGCCGCGGGACTCGGCAGACCGATGAAGTAGCGCTTGTCGCCCTCCTTGCCCTGGATGTTGAAGCGCGCCAGCCGCACCGCCGCGGCAGCCAGCCAGAGGAAGGCCACCGCCCAGCCGAGGCGGCCGAGCGGTTCGAGCCCCCAGGCGAAGACGAGCGTCGCCGGCGCGACGCCGAACGAGATGACGTCGGCCAGCGAGTCGAACTCGACGCCGAAGTCGCTCGTCGCGCCGGTCGCCCGAGCGACCCGGCCGTCCAGCCCGTCGAGAATGATCGCGAAACCGATGAACGGCGCCGCGGTCACGTAGTCGCCGCGCATCGCGAAGACGATGCAGGCCCAGCCGCAGAACATGTTGGCCACGGTGAACAGGCTCGGGAGCAGGTACGTGCCCCGGCGAAACCGCCGTTGGGGCGGCTTCCGGCCCCTGAACATCGACAGGACTCTGCTCATGCGCTCAATCCCCGCCGCTCGCCAGGCGCGCCACCACGGTCTCCCCGCCGCGAACCCTCTGGCCGACGGTCACGGCGATGTCCGCCGACTGCGGCAGGAAGACGTCCATGCGCGATCCGAATTTCATGATACCGAACCGCTGTCCGCGGGCCACGGTCATGCCCGGCGCGAGACGGCAGACCACCCGTCGCGCAAGCACGCCGACGACCTGCCGGAACACGACGGTCTGGCCTTCGTGCTCGACACGAATCTCGCTGCGTTCGTTCTCGACACCCGAGCGGCGGTCGTAGGCCGGCAGGAATCGGCCGGGGCGGTACGTCACCTCCAGCACCCGTCCGCCGACCGGGGCCCGGTTGACGTGGACATCGAGCGGCGACAGGAAGATGCTGACCTGCCGCCAGCCCCCTCGGGGCGCGATGCCCGCGTCGGCGTCGCCGGCGTGCAGGATCCGGCCGTCGGCCGGCGCCAGCACGGCATCGAGTCCGACGTCGGCCGGCGCCAATCGATCGGGGTCGCGAAAGAAGTACGCGAACATCGCGGCCAACAGCCAGAGAACCGCGCCGGGCATCCAGGGTACAGCGAGCCACGAGAGCAACGCGCCGCCGGCGGCCGCCCCGAGGACGAACGGAATCCCGGAACGATCGATAGACATCGTCCCCGTTCTACGAGCGCAGACTGCTAGCTACCGAGGAGGGGCTCGCCGTCTTCGGCCCGCGGCGTCAAGCGGCGCCGCAGGATGTGCTCCATGCGGTCCTTGATGTGGAGCTTTCTCTTCTTGAGCGTCGCTTCTTCGACCTGCTCGGCGCCGGACGGGTATGGGTGATCGAGCAGCTCGGCGAGGCGACTCTCCAGGGCCCGATGCTGCTCGGCCAGATCACGGTACTCGTCGTCTTCCTCCAGCAACACCTCGCGTGCGTGTTGCTCCTGGGTCATGTTCCCTCCTGTGTGGGAATCCCCTGCTCCGGGGCGGCGAGCCTGCACGGCCGCACGGCTGGCGGAAAAGTACCACACGCCCCAGGAATGTTTCAAGACTGTTTCAGAGTCCCCGCCGCCGGGCGAGCACCGCGTCGGGACGCCGGACGTACAGCGGCTGAGCGGCGTGTGGAGAGACCGCCTCGTCGGCACGCTCGAACGCGAGGCGTGCGATCGCGGGCGCGAGCGGCGGCGGCTCGTCCACCAGTGCGGGTCCCGTGCCCAGCCGTTCCGCGAGCAGCGCCCGCGTCGCGGCCACCGCGTTGCCGACGACGTCCAGGGGGCGTTTCGCCAGTTGCGGCTTCCAGGCGTCGAGTATCTCCTCGGGCCGGCCGACCCGCGGGCCGGCGACGCACTCCCGGGCGCCACGGTCGTACAGCGCGGCGAACACGTCCCGGCGCTGTCCGTCCATCCAGGCCAGCACGCGATCTCCCGCGCCCGCGGCACGCGCCACAGCCTCGAGCGTCGAGACCTGGATCACGGGACGCGAGTGGACGAGCGCGAGCGCCTGAATGGTCGCGAGCCCCACCCGCAGGCCGGTGAAGGATCCGGGACCGGACGAGACCGCGAACCGGTCGATGGCGGCAAGGGACACGCCCGCGTTCGCGGTGATCGCCAGCAGGTCGCCCGGCAGCCGCTCGCCGTGCGTCCGTGAAGGATCTCCCGCGGCCGCCGCGACGACGTCGCCGCCGCGCGCCACCGCCACGCTGCCCTCGCGCGTGCTCGTATCGAGCGCCAGTACCCACATTTCCCGTCGCGCCGAGTACCCCATCGCGCGATGCTACCATCGGGCACGATGCCGCCCACCGTCAAGGCGCCGGCCGCCGCCGGCCAGGGGACGACGCCGGCGATGCGCCAGTACCTGGAGGCCAAGCGGCAACACCCCGATGCCCTGATCTTCTTTCGGATGGGCGACTTCTACGAGATGTTCTACGAGGACGCGGTCACCGCGGCCGGGGTTCTGGAGCTGACCCTCACGTCGCGTTCCAGGGATCGCGGCGGTCGAGAGATCCCGATGTGCGGCGTGCCCTGGCATGCGGCCGACACGTACCTCGCGCGCCTGGTCAAGCAGGGGTTCCGGGTTGCCGTGTGCGAGCAGGTCGAGGACCCGCGCAAGGCCCGGGGCGTCGTTCGCCGCGAGGTCGTCCGGGTGGTCTCCCCCGGCACCTACACGGATGCGGGGGCCCTGGAAGCGAGCGAGCCTGCGTTCCTCGTGGCCGTCGCCCGGAGCGGTGACGGCCCTTCCGCCGTCTTCGGCCTTGCGACCGCCGATCTCTCCACGGGCGAGCTGCGGGTCACCGAGCACCGCGGGGGCTCGTCGGCCGGGGCGGCCGTGGACGAGCTGGCCGCCGTCCGGCCCCGCGAGATCCTGCTGCCCGGGGACGTCGACGCGGCGTGCCTGCCGGGAATCGAGCACGTCGCCGTACCGATCACCGCCGCCGAGCCCGCGCTCTTCGATCTCGAGCAGGCCCTGCAGACCC
>WTGR01000287.1 GCA_011523485.1 Acidobacteriota bacterium | reverse complement strand
TGTGCTTGTCGTTGATGGCCACGCCCTGCAGCCGGTAGACCTCCTGGATCTCGTTGACCAGGTAGCTGTGCAGCGCCTTCTCCCCCAGCACGCTCAGGATGTCGTGCGGGTTCGACGGTCCGTCCATGAGCGGGTCGCCGGCCCGTACGCGATCACCCTCCTGGACATTGAGGTGGACGCTGCGCGGCAGGGAGTACTCGCGCTGCTCCGCGCCCGGCTCGTCGGGCACGATGATGATCTTCCGGACGCCCTTGACGATGCCGCCCTGCTTGACCGTGCCGTCGATCTCGCTGATGACCGCCGTCTCCCGCGGCTTGCGCGCCTCGAACAGCTCCACGACGCGCGGCAGACCGCCGGTGATGTCCTTGGTCTTCGTGGTCTCGCGCGGGATCTTCGCCAGCACGTCGGTCGCGTGGACCTGATCGCCGTCGCTCACCATCAGGTGGGCGCGCGCCGGCATGGGATAGCGGCGCCCTTCGATCGCGAGCGCCGGCAACTTCTTCTCGCCCGGCGCCCCGCCGACGACCCGGCGCTTCTCGCCCGCCCGGAACGGAATGGCGGCAAGCGCCTCCGCGGCGACGCCCGCATCGTCCTCGCCCACGACGCGCTGCTCGATCACCAGGGCCGCCGGCGCCGCTTCGTCCCCGCCGGCATCGGCGCCCTCGAACCGGACCCTGCCCGCCTGCTCCGCCGCGATCGCGGCGCCGTCCGGCGGACCCGCCGCCAGCTCCTCGCCCGCCGAGACCCGGGCGCCGTTCGACACCTGGACCGCCGCGCCGGCCGGGATCTCGTAGCGGTGCTCGACGTCCTCGATGTGCACCACGTGCTTGTCGATGTTCTCGAACCGGACCTTGCCCGCCTGTCCCGCCTGGACCGGCTCGCCGTGCGGCCCGGTGGCCAGCTCGTCGCCGGCCGCCACCTCCGCGCCGCTCTTCTTCACGTGCAGCACGGCGCCCACCGGGAGCGGGTGCCGGCTGACGATCCGGATCGCGGGCTGCTTCTCCTCCGGCGCGTCGATGATGATGCGCTCGGTCAGGCCGGTCACCTCGTCGAACTTCTCCTCGAAGGTGATGTCCTTCTTGATGTCGTCGAAGTGCACGACGCCGGAATGCTCGGTGAGAATCGACCGCGTGTAGGGGTCCCACTCGACCAGCGTCTCGCCGATCTCGGCGGTCTCTCCCGGACGCACCTTCAGGCGGGCGCCGTAGACCAGCTCGTAGTGCTCGCGCAGCCGCCCCTGCGAATCCCGGACGATGAGCTCGCCGGTCCGGTTCATGACGACGCCCTCGCGGGCGTCGGTGCTGCCGGTGGGCACGGCCTTGCCCTGCGCGTCGAACCAGACCGCCTGCACGCCCTTCAACTCGACGACGCCCTCGTGCTTGCTCACGTGGGTCGACTGCTCCGAACCGGACGCCGTGCCCCCGATGTGGAAGGTCCGCATGGTGAGCTGCGTGCCGGGCTCGCCGATGGACTGCGCCGCAATCACCCCCACGGCCAACCCCAGCTCCACCAGCTTGCCGGTACCCAGATCGCGTCCGTAGCAGCGTGCGCACACGCCGCGGCGCGACTCGCAGGTGAGCACCGACCGGATCTTGACCGTCTCGATGCCGGCCTCCTGAATCTCGGACGCGAGCTCTTCGTCGATCTCCGTGTTGGCCTCGGCCAGGACCTTGTCGCTGACCGGATCGCGCACCTCCTCGAGCGAGACGCGGCCGATGATGCGGTCGCGCAGCGGCTCGATGATCTCCCCGCTCTCGACGATCGCCTGCGCCTCGATGCCGTCGATGGTGCCGCAGTCGATCTCGGAGATGATGACGTCCTGGGCCACGTCCACCAGACGGCGCGTCAGGTAGCCGGAGTCGGCGGTCTTGAGCGCCGTGTCGGCCAGTCCCTTCCGCGCGCCGTGCGTCGAGATGAAGTACTGCAGCACGGTCAGGCCTTCGCGGAAGTTCGACGTGATCGGGGTCTCGATGATCTCGCCCGAAGGCTTGGCCATCAATCCCCGCATGCCGGCGAGCTGCCGCATCTGCTGCTTGCTGCCGCGGGCCCCGGAGTCGGCCATGACGAAGACCGGGTTGAACGCCTGTCCGTCCTGATCGAGATTCTCCATGCCGACGAACATCTCGTCGGCGATCTTCTCGGTGACGCCGGACCAGATGTCGATGATCTTGTTCTTCTTCTCGCGGTCGGTGATGGCGCCCTCGTTGTACTGCTTCTCGACCTCGATGACGCTCTCGCGCGCGCTGTCGACGAGCCGCGCCTTCTCCTCCGGGATCACCAGATCGTTGATGCCGATGGACATCCCGGACTTCGTCGCGTAGAGGAAGCCGAGGTCCTTGAGGCGGTCGAGCATCTGCACGGTCAACTCGAGCCCGCGGCGCAGGTAGCTGTACTGCACCAGTTGCTGCAGGCCCTTCTTCTTGAGCAGGCCGTTCACGAACGGGATCTCGTCGGGTAGCGCGTGGTTGAAGACGACGCGGCCGACCGTGGTCTCGATGATCTTTCGATCGAGCTGCTCGACGGCGGTGTGCAGGACGTCCTGATCGTCGCGCCCCGCGGCCAGGTCCATGTACGGACCGCTCAGCCGGAAGCGGATCGGCGTCAGCGTCTCGACGTCGCCCGACTCGAGCGCCAGCAGCACGTCCTCCTCGTTCCGGAACACCGGCAGCTCATCGGCCCGCCGCATCGGCCGCGGCTTCCCGTCCTCGCCCTCCTCGATGCCGCAGATCCGGCCCACGCCCTTCGCATGCGGATTCGCCTTGGTCAGGTAGTAGCAGCCGAGCACGATGTCCTGCGAGGGCACGGCGATCGGCGTCCCGCTCGACGGCGACATGATGTTGTTGGACGACAGCATGAGCACCGACGCCTCGATCTGCGCCTCCGGCGACAGCGGCACGTGCACGGCCATCTGGTCGCCGTCGAAGTCGGCGTTGAACGCGGTGCAGACCAGCGGGTGGATCCGAATCGCCTTGCCCTCCACGAGGACCGGCTCGAAGGCCTGAATCCCGAGGCGGTGCAGCGTCGGGGCGCGGTTCAGCAGCACCGGATGCTCGCGGATCACCTCCTCGAGGATGTCCCAGACCTCCGGCTCGTGCTGCTCGACCATCTCGCGCGCCTGCTTGATGGTCGCGACCATCTCGCGCTGCTCGAGCTTGTTGTAGATGAACGGCTTGAACAGCTCGAGCGCCATCTTCTTGGGCAGCCCGCACTGGTGCAGCTTCAGCTCCGGCCCGACCACGATGACCGAGCGCCCCGAATAGTCGACGCGCTTGCCGAGCAGGTTCTGGCGGAAGCGCCCCTGCTTGCCCTTCAGGGTGTCGGACAGCGACTTCAGCGGGCGGTTGTTCGCGCCTCGCAGCACGCGCCCGCGGCGGCCGTTGTCGAAGAGGGCGTCCACCGCCTCCTGCAGCATCCGCTTCTCGTTGCGGATGATGACGTCGGGCGCCTTCAGCTCGATCAGCTTCTTCAGGCGGTTGTTCCGGTTGATGACCCGGCGATAGAGATCGTTCAGGTCGGACGTGGCGAAGCGCCCGCCGTCGAGCGGCACCAGCGGCCGCAACTCGGGGGGAATGACCGGAATGACGTCGAGAATCATCCACTCCGGACGATTCGTCGAGCGCCGGAACGAATCGACCACCTTCAGGCGCTTGGCGTACTTCAGCTTCTTCTGGACCGAGGTCTCGTCGCGCATCCTCTGGCGCAGCTCGACCGCCAGATCCTCGATCTCCACCGTGCGCAGAAGCTCCTTGATCGCCTCGGCGCCCATCTGCGCGTGGAAGGCGCCGTGCTCCTCGAGCGCCTTGCGGTACTCCTCCTCCGTCAGAAGCTGGTTCTCCTTCAGGCCGCTGTCGGCGGGATCGATGACGACGTACGCCTCGAAGTACAGCACGCGCTCGAGGTCGCGCAGCGAGATGTCGAGCAGGTGGCCGATGCGGCTCGGCAGGCCCTTGAAGAACCAGACGTGGCTGACCGGCGTGGCCAGCGTGATGTGGCCGAGGCGCTCACGGCGCACCTTGGCCTGCGTCACCTCCACGCCGCACTTGTCGCAGATGACGCCCCGGTGCTTCATCCGCTTGTACTTGCCGCACAGGCATTCCCAGTCGGTGACGGGCCCGAAGATCTTCGCGCAGAACAGCCCGTCGCGCTCCGGCTTGAACGTGCGGTAGTTGATCGTCTCCGGCTT
>WTGR01000431.1 GCA_011523485.1 Acidobacteriota bacterium | reverse complement strand
CCCACGAGAACTTCAACGCCGTCGAGGCGTCGCCGAACAGGTCGTAGGCCAGGCCCAGCCGGGGCGCGATGTTCGTCCAGTTCGGGATGTTGTCCTTGCCGGGTAGCGTGGCCGGCGCCGTGAACCGCGTCCGCAACAGGCGTTCCGTCGGCTCGACCGTCCCCACGATGTTCTCCAGCCGGAGACCGAGGTTCAGCGTCAGCCGGTCTATCGTCCAGGTGTCCTGCACGTACCCCGAAACGTCCCGGTAGAAGAGGGAGTAGTCGACGTCGGTGTTGGTGCGGCCTATCTGGTACGGCACGCCGGTCCGGTAGCGCTGCCGCAGCGAGCCGTTCCACTGCTCGGTCAGCCGGAACGGCGCCCAACTGGTCATGAGGCCGACCTTGAGGTTGTGCGACCCGGTGACGTACGACATCGAGACGTTGGTGTTGAACCGCTCGACGTAGGCCAGCCGGTTGCCCCAGTGGTAGCGGTCGATGAAGTCGTTGGTCGTGTCGCGCCGCAGCGTGTTCGCGTAGAACGGATGGATGCCGCCGCCGTCGACGCCGCTGCCCGGGAGCTGCGCGGCCAGTCCGGGATCGCCCAGCCCCGGATAGCCGGCGACGCCGGGATAGCAGGGCGTCGCCACGCAGGTCGGCCAGGACTGATCGAAGAGCTGCGTCTGCTTGCCGACGCCGCCGCCGCGTAGCCCCATGCCCGGCCCGTTGGGCACGTCCGCCTCCTGATCGACGTTGCTCCAGTTCGCGACGTTGGTGGAGTACCCGGCCTCCAGCAGGAGCCGGCTGCTCAACGTCGACGTCCACTTCGCCGCGCCGATGTAGTACAGCGGCGAGCCGTGGTGGCGCGACGCGGTCGCGACGTCGGCGCGCGCGTCGTAGTCGTGGAAGCGCTGCTTGATGATCCGGTCGATGTAGGCCGAGAACTTGTTGTTCTGGGTTATCTGGTACGTCAGGCGCAGGAGCCCGCTCGTGATGCGGTCGTCGTTGATGCCCGGCCTGAGGCCCGCCGTTCCGTCCGGGTACTTCGACGCCGCCATGTAGCGGGGCGCCGTGCCGTCTTCGTTCTTGTAGTAGCTGTCGGTCACCGGCACGTTGATGCTGAACCGGCGCGCGCTGCCGAAGAACCAGAACTTGTCGCGGATGAGGGGTCCGCCGTGGGCGACGTTCAGGTCGTAGACGTAGTCGATCGACTCGGTCGAGTTGAGTCCCCGATCCATGAGCCGCTGCGAGAAGTTGTCCCCCTGGAACGCCCCGTCCGCGAAGCCGAAGTAGTTCTGCCCGCTGTGCGTGTTCCCGCCCTCGCGCGGGATCATGCTGATGCGCACGCCGCCGGTCGAGGTCTCGGCCGAGATGCCGCTCGTCTCGTAGACCATCTCCTGCGCCGCGAGCTGGTTGTTGTAGTTCTGCACCCCGCCGTCGCCGCCGGCGGTCATGACGAGCTGCCCGTCGACGGTGACCGTGGTCTGCCGCGTGCTCATGCCGTGCACCGACATGTAGGTCTGCTGCGCCGCGGTCGTCAGGCCGACCTCCGGGCGGTTCATCTTGACGCCCGGGATGAGCTGCGCCGTCGACTGCAGGTTGCGCCCGGTCGGGATGGCGTCGAGCACCTCGCGGTCGAGCACCTCGGCCTGGCTGATCGACTGCACGTCGACCACGGGCGCCTCGCCCGAGACGGTCACCGTCTCCTCGAGGGCGCCGACCGAGAGCACCGCATCGACCGTCGCCGTGAAGCCGGCCGGCAGCTCCTGGCCCTCGACGAGCACTGTCGAGAAGCCGGGCAGCGTGAAGGTGATGGTGTAGTTGCCGGGGCGCAGGTCGACCAGCAGGTAACGCCCCGTGCCGTCGGTGATGGCGACCCGGCTCCCCTCGATCAGCGCCGGACTCGACGCCTCGACGGTGACGCCCGGCAGTATGCCGCCGGTGTTGTCGGTCACCACCCCGGCGAACTGGCTGGTGCCCTGGGCAAGAGCCCCGGCGGGTGCGAGCGCCAGGGCGGAGAGTACGACGACGGCCGAAAAACGACGTCTCATATCGGTCCTCCTCACAAAGCTGGTGCGCGAGGCGAACGAACGACGCCCGAAGCGGCCGATGGCGGGCGGAAACCCGCACTGCCGGCAGTATAGCGCCGTTGGAGCGTGGTAGGGGTTCGCGTAGGCCTTCCCCATCAACCGCGCCGGGCGCTGCGGCGAGGAACAGGACCGGGAAACACAGTATGGCGCCGGGGACGGCGCGGGGCTCTGCACGACGAACGTGGGCGCCGCGAAGAAAACGGGCCGGGAAGCCCCGGCTCCCCGGCCCTGAAATGACCGGCCGCGCGCGCAGTCACGCGCGGCCGCGGTCGAACGACTGGCCTACCAGTGGATGTTCGTCGCCAACTGCAGGAAGCGTCCCTGGACCGTCCGGGTGACGTTGCCCATGGAACTGCCGAAGAAGTTGGTCCCCTCGATGATCGGTCCGCTGTTGATGATGTTGTAGATGTCGGCCTGCACGTCGAAGCGCATGCCGTTGGCCATCTCGAACACCTTCCGGACCGAGATGTCGACCTGGTTCAGACGATCGAGGAAAGCCGACCCGGGCGCCATCAACGGAATGGTGATGGTCTGCGTGCGTGGAATGTCCGCCGGATAGTACATGTCGTTCTTCGGCACGTTCCAGCGCACGTTGCCCGTGCGGGTGAGGCTGCCCTCGAGCTCGCCGCCGCCGTTCAGGCCGCCCGCGCTCTGGCCAGTGCCACCACCGATGTGCAGCTCGCGCGGGTTGTACGACTGGAGCGAGCCGCTGAACGTGAAGCCGCCCGGCAGCGGGAGCGTGCCCGACAGCTTGAACTCGTTCAGCCACGGCACGTCGTAGCCGCCGTACGAATCCGGTCCCCAAGCGCCCGTCGGGTCGCAGAACATCAGCTCGTTGGGATCGTCCCGCGTGTCGCAACGGGTGAGCAGGTTCCGCTCCATCGTCCAGCCGCCGAAGATGTTGGTCCCGTTGGGCAGCCGGGCGTTGAACGACGTCTCGAAGCCGTTGTACTGGTCGGAGTAGCCGTCATCGCCGTACGTGTTGATGACGACGTGATCCGGCGTACGCAACTGCGCTTCCGGGGTCAGGCTGTAGACCGTGAGCGTGGGCACGACCGAGGCGCCGCTCGTCGAGCACGGGAACCCGCTGGGGGCCATCCCGAGGGCATTCCCCTCCAGCGATTGCGGTCCGCACGGATTGGGAATCTGGAACGGGACGTAGTCGTTCAACGACCGGTTGGCGTTGCGCTGCAGGATGCCGTCGAAGCTGTCGCGGCGGTACCAGTTGAAGCTCGCCGAGAGCCCCGGCAGCAACTCGCGCTGGATTCCGGCATTGAAGAGCGAAGCCCAGGGCCGGGCCACGCCGTCCGGATCCTGCCGCGGCCGGCCGATGGGGCCGCCGAACGCCGCATCCTTGGTCACGCCGACTTCCCAGTCCTGCACGTAGTCGTCGCCGTTGGTGCCGCCGTGCTGCTGGTGGCCGGTGTACCCCGCGACGCCCTTCTCGTAGGTGACGTTGGGATCACGCCCCCCGTAGGCGACGGCGCCCAGCCCCGGCGAAATCGCCTCGAGCTCGGCGAACGTCGCGCACGTGTTGCGGGTGGCCGGGCTGAGCGCGCAGTCGAACCAGTCGCGCTCGTGGAACTGCCAGCCGCCGGGATGGAAGTCGCGCGCGTAGTTGAAGATGTTCGAGGCGTTGTACCGCCCCCAGGACAGCTTCAGCGCGGTCGACGCGTCGCCGAACAGGTCGTAGGCCATCCCGAGGCGCGGCGCCCAGTCGGTCCACTTCGGCACGTTCCTCTGCTCCGCGAAGGGCGTGTCCCAGTTGGTGAACCGCCGCAACGTCGCCGGCGTCTCCCGGATGGTGGAGTTGAACGTCTCCCAGCGAACGCCCAGGTTCAGCGTCAGCCGGTCGATGGTCCACGTGTCCTGGAGGTAGGTTCCGAGATCCCGGAATCCCATTCTGAAATACGTCGGGTGGTTCGTGACCAGGGCCGTCACCGGAACACCGTCGCGGTACTCTTGCCGCAGGGCGCCGTTCTTCTTCAGGTCTTCCAGAAACGGTCCCCAACTGCTCATCAGGCCGACCTTGAAGTTGTGCGACCCGGTGACGTACGACACCGACGTGTTGTAGTTGAACCGCTCGACGTAGGCGTGGCTGTCGCCCCAGTGGTAG
>WTGR01000914.1 GCA_011523485.1 Acidobacteriota bacterium | reverse complement strand
GGACGTGTCGTCCGATGACGTCGCGGCGGCGGACGAGGAGGAGACGGAACCGGCTACCGCGATCGCCACCCGGACGTTCGATGCCCCGGCCGCGATGATAATCAATTACGTCCAGTCCGGAAGCGGCAGCGGCTTCGAAGCGTTCACCAGACGAATGGTGGAGGCCCTCGCCGCGAGCGAGGACGCGGAGCATCGGGCTCTGGCCGCGGGCTGGACGATGTACCGCGTGTCGGAGCCGCCGGGCCCCAACAACAACGCAGTCTACCTCTGGCTCTTCGATCCGGTCGTGGCGGACGCCAACTACGCCGTGGCGCAGCTTCTGAACCAGGTGTTCCCTGAAGAAGTGCAGTCGCTCTACGAGTCCTACATGCGGTTCTTCGGGATGGGACAGACGCCGCTCGAGCTCGAGCCGGTGGAGCTTGTCCAGGATCCGGGCTGACCGGGGAGCGGCCGCGGGCGGCGTCGCGGGAGGACGCGGTTCTCGGCGATCGCTGCGGTCAGAACGGCATGTTGAGGCCGGCGTACACCCGCCGCGGGCGGCGGTCTGCCCGTGCCCCTCGCAGCACCAGCAGCCGGTAGTCGATCCGGAGACGAAGCGGTCCGCGCAGAGAGATGTTGACGCCTGCGCCCGCGCCGGCCGCCAGATTGGTCTGCGCGTGAGACCCCGTGCGTTCGCGGTACAACCCGCCGCCGACGGCGCCGTAGAGCTCGAGTCGGCGCTGGCGGTCCAGGGGCGCGCTCAAGACCAGGTTGAACAGACCCGTCTGCCGCGCCGGGTCCGAGTCGGACCCGGCGGCGGGCATTCCGGCGTACTCGAATTCCAGACCGACGGGCCGCAGAGAGATTCCGAGGGCGGCTCCCCGCGTCCCGCGGTCCGGTGTCGCCCGCCCGGCGAAGACCGTGAGATCGGCTGATGCCGGGCCGGCGCCGGCGCCGAGGAGCAGAAGCAGCGCGAAGGACAGCCGGCGGCCGGCGCGGCGGACGTGCATGTCCTTCCCATTATCGACGGTTGGAAGGTCCGGGATCGACGGTTGGAAGGTCCGGGGTCAGCGCGGCGGCTTCGCGGGTCGGCGCCGTCGCGCATGATAGAGTCTCGACGGCCAATGGACTTTCGTCCCACGGAAGCGGAGCAGGTGACGCGCCGGGCGGTGCGCGAGTTCGCGGAGCGGGAGATTGCGCCGCACGTGACGGACTGGGACGAGGCGCAGGCGTTTCCCGTCGAGCTCCTGGCGCAGCTTGCCGAGCTGGGGTTGCTGGGCATCCAGTTCCCGGCCCGTTACGGAGGCGCCGGGCTCTCGGCGGTCGAGTACTGCATCTGCATCGAGGAGCTCGCGCGCGTCGATCCGACGATCGCCCTGACGGTCGCCGCGCACAACGGGCTGGCCGCCGCGCACGTCGGGATGTTCGGATCCGAAGCCCAGAAGGAGCGCTGGCTGACGCCGCTGGTCCGTGGCGAGTACCTGGGGGCCTGGGCGCTGACGGAGCCGGACGCGGGCAGTGACGCGGGCAGCCTGCGCGCGCGCGCCCGGCGCGACGGCGGCGACTGGGTCCTGGACGGCACGAAGACGTTCACGACCCATGCGGGCCTCGCCGGGCTGACCGTGGTCATGGCGGTCACCGACCCGGCCGCACGCCGGCACGGCATCTCGGCCTTCGTCGTCGAGCGCGGGACGCCCGGCCTGTCGGCAGGCCGCAAGGAGAGCAAGCTCGGCATGCGCGCGAGCACCACCGCGGACACGCGCCTGGACGGCTGCCGGGTGCCGCGCGATCACCTGCTGGGCCGCGAGGGCCGCGGATTCGCCGACGCCATGGCGGTGCTCGACGCAGGCCGCATCGGCATCGCCGCCCTCGCCGTCGGACTGGCCCAGGGCGCCTTCGACGCCGCCCGCCGCCACGCCGCGGAGCGGACGCAGTTCGGCCGGCCGATCGGGAGCTTCCAGGCCATTCAATGGAAGCTGGCCGACATGGCCGTCGGGATCGATGCGGCCAGGCTCCTGACCTACCGCGCGGCCTTCCTCAAGGACCAGGGTCGGTCGACGACGCGCGAGTCGTCGATGGCCAAGCTCTACGCCAGCGAGGTCGCGGTTCGTGCAGCCGGCGAATGCGTTCAGATTCACGGCGGGTACGGCTTCGTGAAGGACTATCCGGCTGAGAAGCTCTACCGGGACGTGAAGCTGCTGACCATCGGCGAGGGCACGAGCGAGATCCAGCGGCTGGTGATCGCGAGGCAGTATCTGGGCTGATGCCGTTCGCAGGACGCCGACCTGATGGATCTCGCGGAACGCGTGCTGGCCGGAGATGCGCGCGCGATCGCGCGCGCGATATCCGTGGTGGAGCGGGAGGACGCCGGGTCGGCCGCGCTGGTCGGCCGGCTGTTCGGGCGGACGGGGCGCGCTCTGGCCGTCGGCCTCACCGGGGCGCCGGGGGTCGGCAAGAGCACGCTGGTCGACCGCCTGACCGCCGCCTTGCGCCGGGAGCGCCTGCGGGTCGGGATACTGGCCGTGGATCCGACCAGCCCGTTCAGCGGCGGCGCCATTCTCGGCGACCGCATCCGGATGCAGGGCCACGCGGCGGACGGCGGCGTCTTCGTGCGCAGCATGGCGACCCGCGGGCAGCTCGGCGGCCTGGCGCGAGCGACCGACGATGCGCGGATCGTCCTGGACGCGGCGGGGATCGACGTCGTGCTGATCGAAACGGTCGGCGTCGGTCAGGGCGAGATCGACGTCAGTCGGATCGCCGACGTGTCGGTGGTGGTCCTCGCGCCCGGCGGCGGTGACGACGTGCAGGCGATCAAGGCCGGGATCATGGAGATCGCCGACGTGTTCGTGGTCAACAAGGCGGACCGCGACGGGGCCGATCGCGCGGTCGCGGAGATCGAGGGGATGCTCTCGCTGCGCGAACCCGGGACGAACCGGTGGCGGCCGCCGGTGGTCAAGACCTGCGCGGCGACCGGGGAGGGCGTCGACGACGCCATCGGCGCGGTGCGCCGCTTCGCGGATCGGGGGCTCGCCGCCGGGGACCGTGCGCGGCGCCGGGCGCGCGCGAGGCTGGAGGCGATCCTGGTCGGCAGGATCGTGGCGCGCATCGGGGCGGAGCGGGACCTCGACGACGCCGTCGACGCCATCGCGGCCCGCGAGATCGACCCGTATGCGGCGGCGGGCGATCTGGTGCGGCGTTTCGTCCAGGAGGAGCCGGACTCATGAAGGCGGTGCTGGACCACATCGGAATCGCGGTGGACGACCTCGACGCGGCGCTCGCCTTCTATTCGGACGCCCTCGGCCTGGAGGTCGACGCGACCGAGGACGTGCCGTCGCAGGGTGTGCGCGCGCACTTCGTGCGCGTCGGATCGGCGGCGCTGGAGCTGCTCGAGGCGACCACGGACGAGTCGCCCATCCGGCGCTTCGTGACGCGCCGCGGCGCCGGGATACACCACATCACGTTGCGGGTCGACGACATCGTAGCGGCCCTGGCGCGGCTGAAGGCGCGCGGGGTCAGGCTGATCGACGAGACGCCGCGCGAGGGGGCCGAAGGGGCGCTGGTCGCCTTCGTGCATCCTTCCGGCGCGCACGGGGTCCTCGTCGAGCTCAAGCAGGAGAGGGGCGCGCAGCCTGCGCATCATGCACGCTGACGAACGGCTACGCATCGGCATCATCGGCGGGAGCGGGCTGTACGACATGGCCGGGCTCACGGACCGCGAGGAACGCGAGATCGAGACGCCGTTCGGAGCGCCCTCCGCTCCCTACGTGGTGGGCGTCCTCGCGGGGCGGCGCGTCGCGTTCCTCGCGCGTCACGGCGCGGGCCATCGCATCCTCCCGTCGGAGCTCAACTTCCGGGCGAACGTCTTCGGCATGAAGAAGCTCGGCGTCGAGTGGCTCGTGTCCGCGAGCGCCGTCGGGAGCCTGCAGGAGCGCTACCGGCCGCAGGACATCGTCGTTCCCGACCAGTTCCTGGACCGTACGCGCGGGCGCATCGGCACCTTCTTCGGGCGGGGCTTGGCCGCGCACGTCTCGCTCGCGCACCCGGTCTGCGCGGCGCTGAGCCGGCTGGCCGCCGACGCGGCGAGCAGCGTGGGCGCCACCGTGCATCGCGGTGGCGCCTACGTCTGCATGGAGGGCCCGCAGTTCTCCACCCTCGCCGAGTCGCGCCTGTACCGTTCGTGGAACATGGACGTGATCGGCATGACCAACCTGCAGGAGGCGAAGCTTGCGCGCGAGGCGGAGATGTGCTTCGCGACGCTGGCCCTGGTCACCGACTACGACTGCTGGCACCCCGAGCACGACGAGGTGACCGTCGAGATGGTCATCGAGACGCTGCAGGCGAACGCCGTGACCGCGCAGAAGACGATCGCCGAGCTGGTGTCGCAACTGCCCGTCGATCGCGAATGCGAGTGCAGCACGGCGCTGGCGACCGCGATAATCACCCGGCCCGAGGCGATTCCCCCCGAGACCCGCGCCGAGCTGGCGCCGCTCATCGGCAGGTACCTGTCATGAGCCAGGCGGTGCTGACGGTGGGTTCGGTCGCCTTCGACTCGATCCGGACGCCCTTCGGCGCGGTGTCCCGCGTGGTCGGCGGGGCCGCGACCTTCTTCAGCATCGCCGCGTCGTTCTTCAGCGACGTGCGTCTGGTGGCGGTGGTGGGGGAGGACTTCGACGAGCGCCACATGCAGGTTTTCGGCGGCCGGCGTATCGACCTCGAAGGCCTGCAGCGCGTGCCGGGCGACACTTTCCGCTGGAAGGGGGAGTACAAGCTCGACCTGAACACGCGCGAGACCATCTACACGCACCTGAACGTGTTCGAGGACTTCTCGCCGCGCGTGCCGGAGCGCTTCCGTTCCACGCCGGTCGTGTTTCTCGCCAACATCCACCCGGCGCTGCAGTTGGAGGTCCTCGACCAGATCGAGGCGCCGCGGTTCGTCGCGCTCGATACGATGAACTACTGGATCGACGGGACCCCGGCCGAGCTGCGCCAGGTGCTGCGGCGCGTGGACGCGGTGGTGATCAACGACGAGGAGGCGCGGCAACTGAGCGGGAAGGCGAACCTGGTGAAGGCGGCGCGCGAGATCCGCGCCATGGGTCCCCGGCGCGTGATCGTCAAGCGCGGCGAGCATGGCGTGCTGTTGACGCGGGGGGACGACTTCTTTGCCGCGCCGGGGTTGCCGCTCGAGGAGGTCTGCGATCCGACCGGGGCCGGAGACACCTTCGCAGGCGGTTTCATCGGCTACCTCGCCGCGGCAGGCGACCTCTCCGACGACGCGGTCACGCGGGCGGCCATCTGCGGCAATGCGCTGGCGTCGCTGTCGGTGGAGGACTTCGGCCTCGGCCGGCTGCTCACCCTGACCGACGAGGACATCCGTGCCCGCTTCGAGTCCTTTCGGCGCCTGACCCACTTCGATGCGCTCACGTTCTAGGCTGCTGCTCCGGGGGTTGGTCGGGGGCGTCGTGCTCTGGTGCGCGGCGCTGGCGGCGACGCCGTACGCGCTGCGGCACGACGCGGCGGGGGGCGCGCTGGTCGCGGGCAGCGCCGTCTACCTCGTCGCGAGCGCCGTCTGCCATCAGCGCGCGGATCGGTCCTTTCATCCGTGGGGGGTGCAGCTCCCGGTGTGCGGGCGTTGCGCCGGACTCTACGCAGGGGCGCTGCTCGGCGTCTGCGCCGCAGGATTTTCGCGTCGGCGAGACTCCCAACGTGACCGGAGGGTCGCGCAAGGCGTCTGCGCGGTCCGGTCCTTCCGCGGCCGGACGGCGGGGCTCGTGCTGGCCGCGGCGGCGCTGCCGACCGCGGCGACCGTGCTGCTCGAGGCGGGGGGGCTGGTCGAGCCCGGCAATCTCGGGCGCGCGGCGTCCGCGGTTCCGCTCGGCGCCGCCGCCTGCGCGTTCGTGGCCGGCGTGATTCGCGGAAAGGTACACTAGAGGTGATGCGCAACCGTCCGCAGTCGGCCGATCCGGGCCGCGTCGCCGCGATTTGCGCGGCCGCCTGGGCGTTGCCCGGCGCCGGGCATCTCTGGCAGGGGCGTGTGTCCAAGGGAATCGTGTTCCTCGTGGCGCTGCCGCTCATGTTCATGATCGGGCTCGGTCTCGACGGGGAGCTGTTCGCCATCGATCCGTCGCAGCCCCTGGTCGCGCTGGCCGGTCTGGCCGATCTCGGCATCGGAGTCCCTTACCTGCTGGCGCTCGTGTTCGGCGCCGGGGGCGGCGACGCGGCGGCCGGCACCTACGAGTACGGCAACACGTTTCTCATCGTCTCCGGTCTGCTGAACGTCCTGGTCGTCCTGGACGCGTTCGACATCGCCCAGGGCAGGAAGTAAGGCGGCGCGATGGCCAGCCATTTCATCCTGATGGTGCTGTTCGCGGGCTTCGTCTCGCTGGTCTTCTCCGTCCTGATGCGAGACGAGCCGGCAGAGCAGGCCCGTTTCGGCGGGGTGCTGTTCGCCGGCTTCGTGCTGGCGGCCACGGTGCTCGCCTGGCTGATGTACCCGTTCCCGCTATGACCGTCCGGCGCGGCGCAGGTCCGGGTCGGTTGCGCCGCCTGTTGTGGGCCTGGGGGCCGGCGGCCGGTCTGATGGCCGCCATCTGGTTCGTGTCCGGCACACCCTCGCCGCCGCGATTGCCCGGCTCGGTGTCCGACGTCACCGCGCACTTCCTGGCGTACGGCTCGCTCGGGGCGGCGATGCTGCGGGGCGTGGCCGGAGCGGAATGGCCGCGGGTCGGCGTCGGCGGCGCGCTGCTGGCCGCAGCGCTGAGCGCCGCCTATGGCGTGACGGACGAACTCCACCAGTCGTTCGTGCCCGGCCGGACACCCGAGCTGCGGGACGTGGCGGCGGATGCACTCGGATCGGCGGCCGGCGCCGGGCTGGTGTGGGCGTGGAGTATAGTTCTTGCCGTTCGAGCCAGACGCCATGCCGGATGAGAACCTGACCATCGAGCGCGATGGGGCCGTGGCCGTGCTCACCGTCACGCGGCCCGCGGTTCTGAACGCACTGAACGACCGGACGATCACCGAGCTGGAGGGCGCGGTGAGCCGGCTGACCGCCGACGACGCGGTGCGGGTGGTGGTTCTGACCGGCGCCGGGGACAGGGCGTTCATCGCCGGCGCCGACATTCGCGAGCTGGCGGCGTTGAATCCGGTCACCGCCGAGGCGCTGGCGGCCCGCGGGCACGCCTTGTGCCACGCGCTGGAGCGGATGGGCAAGCCGGTGATCGCGGCCGTCAACGGCTTCGCGCTGGGCGGCGGCTGCGAGCTGGCCATGGCCTGCACGCTGCGCATCGCGGCCGACACGGCGAAGCTCGGCCAACCGGAGATCGGACTCGGCCTGTTGCCCGGCTACGGCGGCACGCAGCGCCTGCCGCGGTTGGTCGGCGCCGGACGCGCGCTGGAGATGACCCTGACCGGCGATCCCGTCGACGCGCAGGAGGCCTGGCGGATCGGGCTGGTGAACCGCGTCGTGCCGCGGGCCGAGCTGATGGCGAGCACGATGGAGCTCGCGCAGCGGATCGCGGCCCAGGCCCCCGTGGCCGTGCGCTGCATCCTGGCGGCCGTCCGCGACGGGCTCGGGATGACGCTCGCCGACGGGTGCGCTCACGAAGCGAGCCTGTTCGGGCTGGCCGCCGCGACGAGCGACTGGGGCGAAGGCACGCGCGCGTTTCTCGAGAAGCGCCGGCCGCGGTTTACCGGCTCATGAGAGACACCCCTGTCATCGAGGGGGCGACCGACGCGTCGGGCTTGCGGGTCGGCCTCGTCGTCTCCGCGTACCATCGCGCGGTTACCGGCGGCCTGTGCGATGGCGCCCTGGAGGCGCTCCGCGATGCGGGCGCCCGCGGCGCGGGGACCGAGGGCGCCGGCTCGGCGACGGTGATCGAGGTGCCGGGCGCTTTCGAGATTCCGCTTGCCGCGCGCCGGGCCGCGGAGTCCGGGAACTTCGACGCGGTCGTCTGTCTCGGCTGCATCGTGCGGGGCGAGACGCCGCACTTCGACTATCTGGCATCCGCAGTCGCGCACGCGATCGCCGCGGCGTCGCAGGCGACCGGCGTCCCGATGACGTTCGGGGTGCTGACGACGAACACGCTGGACGAGGCCGCCGCCCGCGCCGGCGACGGGCCTTCGAACAAGGGACGCGAAGCCGCACTGGCCGCCGTGCAGTTGGCCAACGTCCTCGGCTCGCTGCCGGGGTCGGGCCGGGCCGGGGCGTGATTGGAGCATGCTGCCGTGTGGCGTGGCCGGACCTGCCGGCGCACGTGTCCGACGAGAACGACGCGATGACGATCTCCCGGTTCTTCAGGGACCGCCTCGGCGCGCCCCTTGTCAACGCCAGGTGGTCGTGGGGCGCGATCTCGCCGTCGACCGGCCAGGTCTACCTGCGCGTCTGGGATGACGAGCTCGGCACGCTGAGAGGACGGCGCTGCATCCGGATTACGGACGGCGAGCTCCCGGACCCGGCCGATCCGGGTGACCGCGAGCGACATGCGCACGTGCAGGAGATCGAGAGGGGCGTCAAGTCCTATTGCGTCGTTCTGACCGCCGTCGACCCACGGGAGAGTCCGCGGAAGATCAAGTCCTTCGACGAGACCGCGTTGCTGGTCGGCGGTGAACTGATCAAGGACTCCGCGGGGCGCTTCTGGCTGGAGGATGCGGGCCGGTGCCCGGTTCCGGCGCCCGGCGAGCAGCCTGACGTCGCTTCCCTCGGACCGCCGCGCGAGGAGCGGCCGCGACTGGTGAAGCGGGTCGCTCGCGGCGTGCCGGAAGCTGCTTCCGACCGCCCGGCGCGTCGCGAGCCGTCTCGCGCCGCCCGCGCGCCCGGAAGCCCGGCGGAGGGCCCCCGCGAGAGCCTTGGGGTTCGGAAGGCGCCCGGGCCTGGGGCCCGAGGGCACAAGACGGTCGCGGTACCGCCAGGCGCGCGTCGGCGGGCTCGGGAGACCGCGCTCCAGTCGTTGCATCGGACTCTCGATACGCCGGCGGGAGTGTTCGGCGCCGGCGAGTCCCGAACGGACAACTCGCGCGAGCGCCACAGGGCGCGCGAGACCGCCCTCCAGTTGCTGTATCAGTGGGACGTCGGCCGCATCGGGGCCGGCGACCTCGACGACGCGCTCGACCTGTTCTGGACGGTGCATCCGGCGCCGGTCCCCCGCCGGGAGCTCGCGGTCGGCCTCGCGCGCGGCGCCGTGGCCGCGTTGCCGGAGATCGACGCGCTGATCGCGCGACACACCGACAACTGGCGGTCGGAGCGCCTGGCCGTCGTCGACCGGCTCATCATGCGTCTGGCCGTGTACGAGCTGCTGTTCGAACGGACGCCGGCGGCGGTCGTCATCAACGAGGCGCTGGAGCTGGCGAAGACCTTCAGCGGAGAGCGCGCGGTCGCCTTCGTCAACGGCGTGCTCGACGCCGTGCGGCGCGCGATCACGGAGGAGCGCGACCGGAGCAACGCGCTCGGCACTTCCCGGGAGACCAAGCCGGCTGGCGGCGTGACATGAGCGTGGGTGAGCAGGCGGGAACGCAGGGTGAGCCGGGACCGCAGAGAAGCGATGCCCAGGCGTGGGCCAGCGTGCGTGCGGCCCTCGAGAACCCCAAGGACCTCTGGAGGACGATAAAGGGTCTCGCGAAGGAGACCGGACTGAATCGCAAGCAGGTGGAGGACCTTCTGGTCCGCTATGGGTCCGAGGTCGTTCGTCGAGAGGGGAAGAGCCAGCAGAGCCACTATGCGTCGAAGGAGCGCCATGACAAGTGGAGGCAAGGGCATGCCACCCTGCGGACGGTTACGGACGATACAGCGCGGAGACCGATCAACGACGAGGAAGCGCGGACCAGGGTACGCAGGGTGCTCAAGAAGGCGCGGATGAATCCGGAGGAGTTTCCGCAGGGCCAGAGAACCATCAGCGGCATTCTGAAGGCAACCAGATTGCGCCGGGATCTGAATGCCGAACAACGCCGGGACTATCTGGAAGCTCTCCTTGCCGGGCAGTCGGACATCGAACGAATCGAACGGAAGAAGGACGGAGAGATTCTGTATGCGCTGAACGAGCGTGACGACGTCCGCCTGGACGAGCGTGAACGGAGGCGTGCGACCCAGGTGGCGCTGCGGGCGCTGGGAGTCGAGCCGTACCCCGCCCGTTTCGATCCGTCCGATAGTGTGTCAGCGATCGTCGACAGGCACGGAGATCGCTCCGGGGAGGAACTGGAGGACGAGCGTCCGAAGACGATCACGGCCGGCCGCGTCGTGGCGATCAGGAGCTTCGGAAAGGCGAACTTCCTGGTGCTCTCGGATGGGAGGTCCCGGTTGCAGGTCTACGTCCGGGAAGACTCTCTCAAGAACGCCCGCGACTTCGACCTGTTCAAGCTGCTCGACGTCGGCGACCTCGTCGGGGTCGAGGGCCGCATCTTTCGTACGCGAACCGACGAGCTCACCGTCTGGGCCGAACACATCGAGTTCCTCGCCAAGTCCTTTGAGCCGCTGCCCGAGCAGTGGTACGACACCGATGTCGAGACCCGCTACCGCCAGCGCTATCTCGATCTGATCGTCAACCCCGCGTCCCGGCAGGTCTTCGAGATCCGGAGCCGCGTCATCCGGGCCATCCGCCGGTTCCTCGACGCACGCGACTACCTGGAGGTCGAGACGCCGATGATGCAGCCGATGCCGGGAGGCGCGCTCGCTCGGCCGTTCGAGACGCATCACAACGCGCTCGACCTGCCGCTCTATCTGCGGGTCGCGCCGGAGCTCTACCTGAAGCGGCTCACGGTCGGCGGGATGGAGCGGGTCTACGAGATCAACCGCAACTTCCGCAACGAGGGAATCTCGACCCGGCACAACCCCGAGTTCACGATGCTGGAGTTCTACGAGGCCTACAGCGACTACGAGAAGCTGATGGACCTGACCGAGGAGCTGCTCGGCGCCGTGGCGGACGAGGTGCTCGACGGGCGGGAGTTCTCGTACGGCGGGGAGACGATATCTCTGCGGCAGTTCGAGAAGAAGAAGTTGCGGGACGCGGTGCGCGACGCCGTCGCCGCGCGGCTGGGCCGCGACGTGTCCGAGGACGACCTCCGGGACCGGGCGAAGGTGACGGCGCTGGCTGGCGATCTCGACGTCGACGTCGCGCCCGACGCCGGTCCCGGCAAGATCGCTTTCACGCTGTTCGAGGCGCTGTGCGAGGATGAGCTCGTGCAGCCGACCTTCGTCCACGACTTCCCGACCGAGGTCTCGCCGCTGTCGAAGCAGTGCCCCGGCGATCCCGATACGGTCGAGCGGTTCGAGCTCTACATCGGCGGCATGGAGATCGCCAACGCGTTCAGCGAGCTGAACGACCCGGCGGAGCAGCGGCGCCGTTTCGAAGCCCAGTTGCAGGCGCGGGGCGCCGGCGACGAGGAGGCGCACGCGATGGACGAAGACTATATCCGCGCCCTCGAGCACGGCCTGCCGCCCACCGGCGGCGAAGGCATCGGCATCGACCGGCTGGTCATGCTGCTGACCGACAGCCGGTCCATTCGGGACGTCATCCTGTTTCCGCTGCTGCGGCCGCTCGGCGGGTCGTAGTCAGGCATCCTCGAGCGGGCCCATGAACCTGCCCTTCGAGCTCTACGTCTCACTTCGCTATCTCGTGGCGCGCCGCAAGCAGGCGTCGATGGCGAGCACGTCGCTCATCTCGGTGCTCGGCGTGACGGTCGGGGTCACCGCGCTGATCGTCGCGCTGGCCCTGATGACCGGGCTGCAGCAGGAGCTCCGGGACCGCATCGTCGGCTCGCAGGCCCACGTGTACGTCTGGAACGTGCTGGAAGGCGGCTTCGCGGACTACCGGGAGGCGGCTCGCACGCTGGCCGCGCTGCCGCGCGTGGAGGCTGCCGCGCCCGCGATTCCCGGCCGGGCCCTCGCCCGCAGCCGCGGCGGCGACGTCTTCATGAACGTCAAGGGCATCGACCCGGAGCTGGAGGCCGCGGTCACGGAGCTGGATACGTCGGTGAGCAGCGGAAGCCTGGCGGATCTGTCCGGCTACGACGGGCCGGCGCTCGGCGGCATCGTGATCGGCGAGGGGGTCTCGCGGGAGCTCGGCGCGTTCGTGG
This sequence comes from Acidobacteriota bacterium, assembly GCA_011523485.1. The sequence goes on along the minus strand of WTGR01000914.1, from coordinate 5,387 downwards.
GGGACGAGATCACCCTCCTCACCCCGAGCGGCACGCTGTCGCCGATGGGGGTGCTGCCGCGCCCCCGCCGCCTCGAGGTGGTCGGCGTCTTCAGTCTCGGCCTGTACCAGTACGACACGGCGTACGGCTTCGTGACGCTGGACGCCGCCCGGCGGCTGTTCGGCAAGGACCGGGTCGAGATGCTGCAGCTCCGCGTCGACGACCCCTATGCTTCGCGGGAGGTCGCCGACGCCATCCCGGAGCAGCTCGGCGACGCCTACATGACCGATGACTGGTCGCAACTCAACTCGACCCTCTTCGAGGCGCTGTTCCTGGAGAAGATGGCCATCTCCGTCGCCATCGGCCTGATCGTGGTCGTGGCGACGCTCAACATCGTGTCGTCGCTGATCATGCTCGTCATGGAGAAGAGCCGGGACATCGCCATCCTCAAGACCATGGGCGCGAGCGCCCGCATGATACGGCGGGTCTTCGTCCTGCAGGGGGCCGCCATCGGTCTGGCCGGGACCACCGCGGGCGCCGCCGCCGGCTACGTCATCTGCACGGTCATGGATCGCTACCAGCTCCTGCGACTCCCGGTGGACGTGTACCAGGTGACCTACGTGCCGTTCATCATCGAGCCCCTCGACGTCGGCGTCGTCCTGCTGGCGGCCAACGCCGTCTGCCTCTTGGTGACCCTGCATCCCTCGCGCCGCGCGGCCGCCATCGAGCCGGCGGAGGCGCTGCGGTACCAGTAGGACATCGCGCCCGACCACTGCGGCCATGCCTTTCCTGGACGTGCGCGGGTTGTCGAAGTCGTATTCCGTGGGCGGGCGTACGCTGCCGTTGCTGCGCGATCTCGACCTGACCGTCGAGACCGGGGAGATGGTTGCGATCATGGGGGCGTCCGGGGTCGGCAAGAGCACGCTGCTGCAGCTTCTGGGCGGCCTCGACCGCGTCCGGGAAGGGCGGATCGAGGCCGCCGGGGTGGAGCTGACGGCGCTGGACGACGATGCCCTCACCGCGTTCAGGAACCGGCGGGTCGGGTTCGTCTTCCAGCTCCATCACCTGCTGCCGGAGTTCTCCGCCCTGGAGAACGTCGAGATGCCGATGCGCATCGCGCGGCGCTCGCCGGCGGAGTCCCGGGCGCGGGCGGAGGCGCTGCTGCGCGAGGTGGGGCTCGGAGACCGTCTCGCGCACCGGCCCGGCATGCTGTCGGGCGGGGAGCAGCAGCGGGTGGCCGTGGCGCGCGCCCTCGTGATGCGGCCGGCGCTGCTTCTCGCCGACGAGCCGACCGGCGACCTGGACGAGACGACCGGCGCGGCGATCCACGGCCTGCTGCTCGACATGCACCGCGCGCACGGCCTGACGTCGGTCGTCGCCACCCACAACGAGCGGCTGGCCGCCGCGTGCGACCGCGTGCTGCGGCTCGCCGGCGGAGGGCTTTCCGAGGCTTGACAGGGCGCCTCGGCGGTCCGCGTGGCCGGTGCGCCGGTACCTTATAATCGATGCACAACCGGGACGCTGGCCACCACGCGTCGGAGCAGTCGACATGTTCGAGCGATACACGGAACGGGCGCGGCGTGTCTTGTTCTTCGCGCGCTACGAGGCGAGCCAGCTCGGCAGCATCTCGATCGAGACCGAGCACCTGCTGCTCGGCCTGATTCGCGAGGGCAAGGGGCTGACGAGCCGCATCTTCGCCCGCTCGCGGCTGTCTCTCGAGAACATCCGCAAGGAAATCGAAGGGCGCACCGTCTTCCGCGAGAAAGTGTCCACGTCGGTCGAGATCCCGTTCAGCGCCGAGACCAAGCGCGTGCTGCAGTTCGCCGCCGAGGAGGCGGATCGGCTGCTCCACAACTACATCGGGACGGAGCATCTGCTGCTCGGCATCCTGCGCGAGGAGCGCTCCGTGGCGTCGACCATCCTGTCCGAGAAGGGGATGCGGCTCAACGCGGTGCGCGAGGACATCGTGCAGCTCCTCAACGAGAAGACCACGGTGACCCGCGTCAAGGAGACGCCGCTGCTGGCCGAGTTCAGCCGCGACCTGTCGGACGCGGCCATGAAGAACCGGCTCGACCCGCTGGTGGGCCGCGCCGTGGAGCTCGAGCGGGTGCAGCAGGTGCTGTGCCGCCGGACGAAGAACAACGCCGTGCTCATCGGCGAGCCCGGCGTCGGCAAGACGGCCATCGTCGAGGGGCTGGCCCAGCGCATCGCTTTCGGCGACGTTCCGCACTTTCTGGCGGACAAGCGGCTGCTCGCGCTCGACATCCCGCTGATCGTGGCCGGCACCAAGTACCGCGGGCAGTTCGAAGAACGCCTCAAGGCGATCATGAAGGAGCTGACCGAGAACCCGAACATCATCGTGTTCATCGACGAGCTGCACACGCTGGTGGGCGCGGGATCGGCGGAGGGCTCGCTCGACGCGGCGAACATCCTGAAGCCGGCGCTGTCGCGCGGGGAGATTCGCTGCATCGGCGCGACGACGCCGGCCGAGTACCGGAAGTACATCGAGAAGGACCGCTCGCTCGAGCGGCGGTTCCAGGCCGTGAAGGTCGATCCGCCCACCGAGGCCGAGGCGCTGGAGATTCTGACCCGGATCAAGGACCGCTACGAGCGCTTCCACCGCGTCGCGTACTCGCAGGAGGCCATGGAGGCGGCGGTCTACCAGTCGAACCGCTACATCACCGACCGCTTCCTGCCCGACAAGGCCATCGACCTGGTCGACGAGGCGGGGGCGCGCGCCAAGCTCCGGGCCGCCGGCTACAGCGAGGAATTCAGCGAGATCAACAAGAACATCCGCGTCGCGGTCGAGCAGATGGAGAGCGCCACGGCGCAGAAGGACTACGAACGGGCGCAGTTCTTCCGCGAGCAGGAGGTTCTGGCGCGCGAGAACCTGCAGGTGGTGCGCGAGAAGTTCGACGTCGAGGCGGGCGGCCAGCCCGTCGAGGTGGGCTCGCAGGACATCGACGACGTGGTGTCCAAGTGGACCGGTGTGCCGCTCACCACGATCAACCAGGACGAGAGCGCGAAGCTGCTCCGGATGGAGGACGAGCTGCACCGGCGGGTGATCAGCCAGGAGCGGGCCATCTCGGCGCTCGCGCGCGCCATCCGGCGCTCGCGTGCGGGGCTGAAGTCTCCGCACAGACCGGTCGGCAGCTTCGTCTTCCTCGGACCGACCGGCGTCGGCAAGACCGAGCTGGCGCGGGCGCTGGCGAGCTTCCTGTTCGGCAGCGACACCGCGCTCGTGCGCTTCGACATGTCGGAGTACATGGAGAAGCACTCGGTCTCGAAGCTGATCGGGTCGCCGCCGGGGTACGTCGGCCACGACGAGGGCGGGCAGCTCACCGAGAAGGTCAAGCGCCATCCCTATTCGGTCGTGCTGCTGGACGAGATCGAGAAGGCCCATCCCGATCTCTTCAACATCCTGCTGCAGGTGTTCGAGGACGGCCACCTCACCGACGGGCTGGGCAATCGCGTCGACTTCAAGAACGCCATCGTCATCATGACGTCGAACATCGGCGCCCGCCACATCCAGAAGAAGGCGGCGGTCGGCTTCCAGTCCTCGAGCGCGCAGGAAGTGCAGCGCAGCGTGACGGATCTCGTGCTCGGCGAGGTCAAGCGGACGTTCAATCCAGAGTTCGTGAACCGGGTCGACGAGATCATCGTGTTCGAGGCGCTCACCGACGACGATCTGCGCGAGATTCTGCGGATGCTCGTCCGGCAGCTCAACGAGAATCTGGCCGGCCGCGACCTGCGCATCAACCTGGCCCCGGACGTCATCGACTGGATCATCGACCTGACCTGCAAGGACCGCTCCTACGGGGCGCGGCCCCTGCGGCGGGCGATCCAGCGGCACGTGGAGGACCCGCTGTCGGAGGAGTTGATTCGGGGGCGGCTCGAGTCCGGCGAGATCGAGGTCTATCTGGATGCCGGGGTGCTGGCCTACCGGGCCGCCGGCGAGGAGGTGGAGGGGCGGTGTCTGGTATAGGACACTTTGTACCGGCCGAATCCTGGTTCGGAACGTCCAAGATGCCGTAGAATCGTAAGAAGGTTCGTCTGTCACGCGGCGCTTGCCAGCCGTGACCGGTGGGCGGGATGACGGGCCGGCACAGGCGGCGCCCTACGGGTGCACTTCAAATGCAGGTGAATCAACCAACGGCACATCCAGAGCGGGCCGGGGTGCGCGGCACGGCCGCGATTCTGGCGCTCTCGGCGGTCCTGGCCGCTGGCGTCGCGCCGGCGGAGGGGCAGCCTTCCATCTTCGGGACGCCGCAGCAGCAGGCGCCGTCCATCTTCGGCGGGGCGCCGGAGCCGCCGCGGCCTTCGTTGCCGCCGCCCGATTCGCCCACGCTGCTCCGGAACATCGAGCTCCGGTTCCCGACCCAGGGAGGCGTGCCGGGTGTCGACCTCAATACGTACCTCTACTACATGGAGGTCGCGAAGCAGGTCAGCCTGCCGTCCCAGCAGAGGTGGACGCCCTACACGGACGAGACGGCCGAGCTCATCCTGGACGACTTCCAGCGCCTCTGGGACACCGGGTTCCTGAACGACCTCTGGATCGAGGTGGTCGACGACCCGTACCCGAACGGCGTCGAGGCCAAGCGGGTCATCTTCAACCTGGAGGAGCGCGAGCGGGTCAAGATCGTGACCTACGAAGGCTCCGAGGTGCTGAAGACCGAGGACATCCTGGAGAACCTCGAGCAGCAGGGCATCACCCTCCGGATGGACTCCTTCATCGACCCGGAGACCATTCGCCGCGTCAAGGCCGTGATTCGGCAGGGACACCAGGCGCAGGGGCACATGTTCGCGGAGGTCGATCACACCGTCGAGGAGCTGCCGGGGGGGCCGAAGCTGGTCCGCCTGACGTTCCACATGACCGAGGGGCCGAAGGTCCAGGTGCACGAGATCGACTTCATCGGCAACGAGGCGATGAGCGATCGCCGGCTGCGCGGCCAGATGAAGAAGATCAAGCAGCGCTGGTGGCTCTCGTGGATGACCGGGCGGGGAACCTACAAGCCCGAGGAGTACGAAGAGGACGCGGTGGCCATCGAGGCCTTCTATCGCGACCGGGGCTACATCACGGCGCAGGTCGGCCAGCCGGAGCTCGATTACCTGGAACTTTCGGAGGACGGCGAGACTCGCGGGCTGCGGCTGCGGATTCCCGTCGACGAGGGAGAGCGGTACCGCATCGGCGAGGTGGACTTCGCCGGCAACGAGATCCTGCTCGAGAGGGGGCTTCAGCGGATCTTCGAGGACATCGAGCCGGGGAACTACTACAGCGAGGGCGACGTGCGGAAGGGGTTCGACGACGCCCGTGAGCTGTACGGCTCGCTCGGCTACTACGAGATGACCCTGGCTCCCGAGCTTGAGCCCCGGACCGAGGAGAGCGAAGCGGCGCGGGTCGCCGCGGC
>WTGR01000114.1 GCA_011523485.1 Acidobacteriota bacterium | reverse complement strand
AGCGGGTCGGTGCGGAGACCCTGCTCGCCCAGATCGTGCGGATGGTGAGCGAGGCCCAGCGCAGCCGCGCGCCGATCCAGCGGGTGGCGGACGGGCTGGCCGGTTGGTTCGTGCCGGCCGTCGTCGCCGTTGCGGTCGCGGCGTTCGCCGGCTGGTCGCTGTGGGGGCCCGAGCCGCGACTGGCGCTGGCCCTGGTCAGCGCCGTCGCCGTGCTCATCATCGCCTGCCCGTGCGCGCTCGGGCTGGCGACGCCGATGGCGATCATGGTCGGCACCGGCCGCGGGGCGACGGCCGGCGTGCTCATCCGGGACGCCGCGGCGCTGGAGACCCTGGAACGGGTCGACACGCTCATCGTGGACAAGACCGGCACGCTGACCGAAGGAAAGCCACGCGTTCGAACGGTGGCGCCAGCGCCCCCGTTGGAGTTGAGTGAGAAAAAGAAGCGATTCATCGCGGCGGTCGCCAAGGCGGTGGGCGAAGCGGTACGCCTGGCAGGCAAGAAGGCAGACGTATTGGTAATCGTCGCTGCCGCGATGGGCAAGGTGCCGGGTCCGGTGAAGGTATCAGCCGCGATTCTCGCGATGGTGGTCGAACAGGTGAGGAAGGCCCTGGAGGGAATCGCCGGCGAACCACTGCCCGAGGCGATGGGCAGGATAGCCGAGGACGCGGTCAAGGCGGTCCTCACCAAACTGATGGCTCCGAAAGCGATGATCGAGGACGAGCTCCTGCGGCTTGCAGCCGGGGTGGAGCGCGCCAGCGAGCATCCTCTCGCAGGCGCGGTCATTGCCGAGGCCGACGCCCGCGGCCTGGCGCGGGCGGTCGCGACCGACTTCCTGTCCGAAACCGGAGGCGGCGTGGCCGGGCGCGTGGACGGCCGGCAGGTGGTAGTGGGAACCGCGGCGTTCCTGAAGGCGCAGGGGATCGACGCCAACGGACTGACGGCCGTCGCCGAGGAGGCGCGCAGTCGCGGCGAGACCGTGATTCTCGTCGCGGTGGACGGGATTCCGCGAGGCGTGATCGGCGTCATCGACCCCGTCAAGGCATCCACCCCGAAGGCGATCGAGCTCCTGCGCCGTGCCGGCCTCCGTATCGTGATGGCGACCGGCGACAGCCGGGCGACCGCCGAGGCGGTTGCCGCCGAGATCGGTATCGATCCTACGGACGTCGTGGCCGAGGTTCTGCCGGCCGACAAGCGCCGCCTCGTCGCGGACGAGCAGGCGCGCGGGCATACCGTGGCGATGGCGGGCGACGGCATCAACGACGCGCCGGCCCTGGCCGAGGCGGCCGTCGGCATCGCGATGGGCACCGGGACGGACGTCGCCATGGAGAGCGCCGGGATCACCCTCGTGCGGGGCGACCTGCGGGCGATCGCCCGGGCGCGGCGGCTCAGCCGCGCGACCATGCGCAACGTGCGCCAGAACTTGGCCCTGGCGTTCGTCTACAACGCGGTCGGAGTACCTGTTGCGGCCGGCGTGCTCTATCCGTTCATCGGCCTGCTCATCAGCCCCATCTGGGCGAGCGCCGCCATGACCCTGAGCTCGCTGTCGGTCGTGGGGAACGCGCTCCGCCTGCGGCGTGTCGAACTCTAGCTCCGACCCACGGACTGCCCGGACTAAAGCGGCGGTCGTTCTCGACGCCGCCTCGCGCGCCTGCAGCCGCCGTTCCCGCGCCGGCCTGTGAGGGGCTGGGTAGTGTCTCAGGTAATTATACCTGAGACACTACCAGGGGCTGGGAATCTGGTAGCATTCGATGAGGATGGCAAAGGTCGGGTTTAGGGAGCCGTCGTTTGCGTTGCCGCCAGCCGAGAGTCCCGAAAACTGCGCAGAGCAGATGGATGGTGTGGAACCCGTATCTCCGGGACAAGACGCTGAAATCGACCGTCGTCTCCGGGCCTACCGCAAGAATCCCGAGAACGCAATCCCTGCCGCCGAGGTACATGCCCAAGTCGACGCCCTGATCCTCGTGATCGCGGTGTTCGCGACGTCACGCAATCCCGATTCGGAACCGTAGCTGCCGGCAGAGATCGGGTTCTACCCGTGGCGTTGCCCTCCGAACCGCGATTGACCCTGCGCTCGCTGTCGGTGGTCGGAAACGCGCTGCGTCTGCGTCGGGCCGAGCTGTGGGCCGCCCCTGGCGGGTTCGCGTCAGTCCCGGTGGGCCGTCACGTCGATGACGTCGATCCGGGTACGTGTCGGCGGCTGTTGGAAGCCGCCGATGAACATCGATACCAGCCCGACCAGCGCCGCCCCGAGAATCGCCCACCCCAGCGACCGAACCTCGAAGCCCGGCACGATCCAGGCGGCCAGGGCGAAGGCCAAGCCGTTGACGATGAGGTAGAAGACGCCGAGCGTCATCACGGTCAGCGGCAGCGTCAGCACGACGAGCACCGGCTTGACGATCGTGTTGACCACGCCCAGCACTACCGCCGCCACCGCGAGGGCGGGCAGCGAGGCGATCGTCACCCCGGGCAGGATCCAGGCGACGGCGCCGAGCGCCACGCCGTTGGTCAGCCAGTTGACGAGAAACCGGCCCATCGGGTTCCTTCCCCGTTCCATCATGGCATCCCGTCCGCGGCGGCCGGGAAGAGGACACCCGGCGCCAGCTTGCCGTGCGGATCGAGCGCGGCCTTCACGGCGCGCATCTGCGCGACGCCTTCCGCACCGTACAGCTCCCGGAGCAGCGACTGCTTGACCGGGTTGCGGCCGACGCCGTGCTCGGCGAGCGGGCAGCCGCCGAGCCGGATGATCTCCCGCCCGCACTCCAGGATGGCCTGCCTGCCGCGCATCACGTCCTCCATCGTAGCGGGAATCACGTTGGGGTGAACGTTGCCGTCCGAGATATGGCCCCAGATGGCGTAGTCGAGACGGCGTGCATCGAACGACCGGTGGAAGAACGCCAGGCTCTCGTCGAACCGTGCGAACGGCACGATCATGTCCGCCGCGGTCTTCTCGATGGCGGCGTTCCCGCGCTTCGCCTCGCCGACGCGGCGGTTGACGCCCTCCGGCACCGCTTCGCGCATCGCGGTCAGGTGCGCCTGGCGCCGGTCGCCGGGCAGCGCGATTTCCACGTCGTCGAGCACGCCGGCATCCGCGAGCAGCCGGCAGAGTCGCACGAGCGGCGTATCCGGCGCGTCGCCGGCGAGGGCGCCGCCGATCTCGTCGTAGGCCGCGCCGGGCGTCGGCGCGGCTCCCGGCGGCAGCTCGACCTGCGCGAGCAGGGCCGCCTGCGCATCGTCCGGCGCTGCCACCTGGTGCCGCCGCGCCACCCCGTCCTCCCGCACGATCGCCAGGCTGCGCGCATCCAGGTGCTCGATGGCGGCCACGTCGACGCCGCGCGCCGCGCCATGGCGCCGGGCATCCCGCGCCGCAGTTCGCAGCGTCCGCGTCAGATCGGCCGCCGCCCCTTCGCTCGGCAGGGTGATCCATACCATCGCCACCCGCGGCGCCGGCGCGACCACCGCGAACGTCGCCTCGGTGACGATTCCGAGCGTTCCTTCGGAACCGACGAAGAGGTCGACGAGGTCCATGCCGGCCGCCGCGAAGTAGCCGGCGGAGCACTTCGGAACATCCGGCATGCGGTAGGTGGGCACGGGCACGCGTATCGTTCCTTCTCCGGTGACCACCTCGAAGTAGCCGTCCGGATGGGCGCTCGTCTCGCCGCGGGTCAGATCCAGAACGTCGCCGGTCGCCAGCACCACCGTGAGCCCCCGCACCCAGTCGCGCGTCGTCCCGTACTTGAACGTGGCCGCTCCGGCCGCGTTCGTGGCGACCACGCCGCCCGCGCACGCGCCGTCGAAGGTGGGCGCCGGCGGGTAGAACCGGCCGTCCCGCGCGAGCGCCGCCTGCAGCACGCCGATCGGCACACCGGGCTGGACCACGACCTCGTCCGCGCCGATGGAGACGATACGGTCGAATCGCTGCAGGTCGAGCACCACATCGCCCATCGGCGTGGCGCCGCCGGTCAGCGACGACTGGGCGCCGATCGGCAGCACGCGGGAGGCGCCCGCGATCAGCGCGGCGACGTCCGCCTCGGTGGCGGGCCGGGCCACCCCGGCCGCGTGTCCGCCCGGAACGTGCGCCGCGTCCTCCAGGACCGCCGAGAGGGTCTCGGCGTCCGTCCGGACGTCGGTTTCCACCGCCTGGCCGCGCGGAGTGCGCGCCGCGATCCGGTGCGAGGGCATCGGGGCGGCATTATACGGAGG
>WTGR01000591.1 GCA_011523485.1 Acidobacteriota bacterium | reverse complement strand
CGCAGCATGACTGATCACTATACGTATCGCGTGACCTGGTCGCCGGAGGACGGCGAGTACGCGGGGCTCTGCGCGGAATTTCCGTCACTCAGTTGGCTGGCCCCCACGGCCGAGGAAGCGTTTTCCGGGATTCGCGCGCTCGTGCACGAGGTCCTTGCAGACATGCACGCCAACGCGGAGACCCCGCCGGCGCCGCTCGCCGATCGCGCGTACAGCGGGCGGTTCCTGGTTCGCGTTCCACCTGAAACCCACCGGGCGCTCGTGCTGCGAGCCGCCGAGGAAGGCGTGAGCCTCAACCGGCTGGTGAGCGCGCGCCTGGCGGATTGACGGCCTGCCGTTCCGTCATGCGAGAGGCCGCCTGACATGCGCGTAATCGAGCCGCGGGAACCTGTCTGGCCCTCACCCCTGACTAGGCGGCGGCGTCCGTTGCCAGGACTATCACTGACGAGGCTTGCGCATGTCGAAGAACACCGCCGACGAGATTCCGGCAACCGGCATGCCGTCACGCCACCGCCCGGCGCATCCCGGCGTCGTCCTGTTCGAGCTGTTTCTGCGAGAAATCCCGATGAGTCAGGCCGAGGCGGCCCGGCGGATGAACATACCGGTCACGCGCGTCAACGAGCTCGTTCGCGGCCGGCGCGGCGTGACGGCCCGGTCGGCCCTTCGACTCGGGCGATTGCTGGGCACGACGCCCATGTTCTGGATGAACCTCCAAGCCAACTGGGACCTCTGGCACGCGCAGCAGGAAGAACGGCAACCGCGCCGCAGGCCTTCGGTTCCGCCACGGGACGGCGATCGTGCCCCTGGCCTCCCTGACCGCCCGTGACGGGCGGCTGATGCGCGAGGACAGTGACATGCCGCTGGACAGTATCGATGCCGTCGATGTCGGCGCCCGCCTGCGGGGGGCGCGTGAAGCGGCAGGGCTGACGCAGACCGACGCCGCGGCCGACCTCCGCGTCGCGCGGACGACGCTGGTCGCCATGGAGCAGGGCCGGCGCCGCGTGCGGACCGACGAGCTCCAGCACCTGGCGCGTCTCTACGGCACATCGGTCAATGCGGTGCTGCGCCGTGAAGCGGTGCACGTCGATCTCGTGCCCCGTTTTCGCGAGCTCTCGACCGCCAACGACGAGTCGGCGGAGCGGGCGGAGCGCCTGTTGACGGACCTCGTGCGCGCCGAAGTCGAGCTCGAGAACCTGCTCGGCGTCACGCGCACGCGGAACTACCCGCCAGCGCGACCGTTGCTCGGTGAGTCGGCGGCCCCGGACAGCCGCGACGCCGGGCGGCCGGTGCCCTATCTCCGGACTGCTCGCCGCCAAGGCTCACCGGCAGGAGCTGCTGAGCGAAGGGCCGCTCGCGCGGTTGCTGCGCCTCGATCGCGTCGAGTTGCGCGAGGTGCTGGACGCCGCGGGCGTCGACGGAAACGATACGGATGACCTTCCAAAGCTCCCTCGATGAGCGCACGGTCCCCGTCGTCGCCGATAGGAGAGTCGTCATCAATCTGAACGCGACCGGATGCGCGGAAGCGATACTGCGCGCCTGCCCAGCCGCTGTGTCGTCGAGCAAGTCTCGCTGGAGCTTCGGGTCGGTCGCCGGACCGGTCGCCCGGATGCTGACCCCCTTGCGGTGCTGATCCAGGAGAACCTCATCGAGCATGCCCAACTCGAAGAGGTGGCCTGGTCCATTTCGCGGACCTCGTCACCGGATCCGCAGCCGAGACCCTCGATGACGGCGAGGCCGCAACCACGTGCGCCATCGAGTGGGGCGCGGTCGCCCTCGTCGATGAGCGCAAGGCCAATCGGATCTGCGCCGAACGCTTCCCAAGCCTCGGCATCGGGCCGATGGTGCCGGTTGCCCGGGAATCCGATTCATCCTGATACCATGTGCACACGCAATTGGCCGTTCATGGCAGCGAACTCGACAATCGAATGGACCAACCACACATTCAATCCGTGGTGGGGCTGCACGAAGGTCTCTCCGGCGTGCGATCACTGCTACGCGGAGACTTGGGCAAAGCGCACCGGCCACGACGTCTGGGGGCACGGCGCGCAACGTCGACGGCTTGGCGACGAGTACTGGAATCAACCGCTCCGGTGGGATCGTGCCGCGGCCCGGAGTGGACGCCGCGCACGTGTCTTCTGCGCCTCGATGGCGGACGTCTTCGAGGCGAATCGCGACCTTGACAGTTTGCGGGGCAGGCTCTGGATGCTCATTGAGCGTACTCCCCATCTTGACTGGTTACTGCTCACGAAGCGCCCTCATCTGGCGCCCCTGCTCGTGCCTTGGGCCCATGACTGGCCCGCACATGTCTGGCTCGGCGCGACCGTAGAAAACCAGCGCCTCGCCAATCAGCGCATCCCTTCCCTGTTGAGAATCCCCTGCCGCTATCGGTTTCTCAGTTGCGAGCCCCTGCTCGGTCCCGTCGACCTGTCCCCTTGGATCGATGCACTGCACTGGGTCATCGTCGGGGGCGAGAGCGGCCCACACGCCCGACCCACGCACCCCAATTGGATCCGCAGTCTCCGTGACCAATGCTCAACCGCCCGTGTAGCCTTCCACTTCAAGCAGTGGGGCAACCTGTCTCCGCAGGAAACCGGCCGGATCGGACGCGACAGATCGGTCACGGCGTTCGTACGAATGAGCAAGAAGAGTGCCGGCCGCACGCTCGACGGCCGGACGTGGAACGAACTTCCGCATGGCTACTCAGACCGCGTTGTTCGAGGATCTCTCGCCTGACAAGCCGAGATCTCGAAAGCAGACACCGCCGAACGAGATCAGCGCGCCGCTCTGGACCGCCGACAAGGCGGCGCTGATCGACGAGTACATCCACCACTTTCTGCTTGTCACCAGACATGGTGTCTACCTCGACCTGTTTGCCGGACCGCAACGTGCCGAGGATACGGAAAACTGGTCCGTTCGACGCGTGCTGGAGCGCCGAACGCACGGCAACCCGGCAATCGGTCACTATGCCGTTTGCGACCAGGATCCCCAACAGGCTCAACGGCTACGCGATCTCGGAAAGAAACACGAAGCGTTTCACGTTTACGAAGGCGACGCCAACGACTGTATTCACAAAATGCTGAAGGATGCACCAATCAATCCGAAGAAGGCGTGCTTCTGCCTGATCGACCAACGCACCTTTGAATGCCACTGGTCCACAGTTCAGGCTATCGCGCGGCACAAACGCGAGGGTTACAAGATCGAAGTGTTCTACTTCCTCGCGCAAGGATGGATCGACCGGGCATGGGCGAGCACAACAGACAAGGCGCGACTAGCGGCGTGGTGGGGCAATGAAAACTACGAGGAGTTTCGTGATCTCTCGTCCGTTGAGCGCGCTCGTATGCTGTGCCGGCGATTCCGAGAAGAACTCGACTACTCATACGCGGATCCGTTTTCGATCCACGAAAAGGGCCACGGGTCGCGAACGATGTACTACATGATCCATGCGTCCGACCATCCCGAGGCGTGCAAGCTGATGTCGAGAGCACATCAGCAAGTGCAGCGCAAGAAGACGGGGATCGCAGTAGTTCCCCTTCCCTTCGTGAAGTCGGAATCTCGAGGATTGTGAGATCGGTTCAAATGGTGCCAACAGCAACGACCGAAGACTTACTCGACCACGCTCTGTTTCGAACGAGCTTCCGGTCAGGCGCGTATCGCGAATGTCTTTCGGGACCTTGCATCTCAGCCGTTGTGCTTCTCGGTCCTGCCGGTAAACGCCCAGCGGAGGACCGGCTGTTTCAACTGTCGGCTCCGACTCAGGGAACGATCACAAATCTCGACAAGATTCTCAATACACGAAATCATCTCATCGACGCGCGCGACGATTCGCTTCTGTTCCGCAAGCGGTGGCAATGGAAACTCGACCTGCGCGAATCTTGAGGCGCTCAGATGCGCGATGTTGGTCGTGATCGTCGCGATTCGTTTGTATCGCAAGGAGTGGAGTTGGGCGCGGAAAACGATGAGAGCGTACGACGGATCTATGCTGCGGATGCTCCGGACGGCACGAAATCTTATCAGCGTATTTTGGAAACACGCGCCGTCGACCTCCCCTCTGTACATAGCGGGTCTCCCCACAAGATGTGGACTCTGTCCTTCATTCAGCAGGATGTCACCCGGGCGCAATTCATAACGCTGCGTTTCTTTCGCAGAAAAGTTCATCTCCATGACGTCCGAAAGGTCGATTCGATCCTCGAACACATTGGCAACTCGCAGGTAGGGCCGCAT
>WTGR01000277.1 GCA_011523485.1 Acidobacteriota bacterium | reverse complement strand
GCACGTCGCGTGCGAGCCGCCCGTTGCCGGCGGCCGCCTCGACCAGGTCGAACCGCGGGTCGCCGGATCCGGACCGCAGGATGCGCCACATCTCGGCAAGCTGCGACGCCAGCAGGGAGCCGAACGCGGGGCCGAGGTCGACGCTGGTGAAGAAATCGCCCGCGCGGCCGGACCGCCGGTCGACGCGGGCGTAGTAACCCAGCTCGGGATGGTAGAGGGCCAACTCGGCGAAGGCGGCGAACGGCAGCGGACCCTCCGTCCGGATCCGCTCCCGGATCACCTCCCGCAGCGTCATCTCGTTCATCCGGCCACGCCGCGGGGAGCCTGCACGCTCGGGAGCCTCGGCGCCGGCGAAGCGCCGAGGCGAGCCGTCGGGCCGCGCCTAGTCCTTCTCCACCTGCAGGAACACGCGTGTGTCGCGGCGCTGCACCAGGAGGAACGCGGTCCGCCCCGATTCGATCTCGCCCAGCTCGGCGCTCGCCTCGCTGGCCGACTCGACGTCGACGCGGTTGACGCTGAGGATGACGTCCCCCGGCTGCAGGCCGCCTGCCTCCGCCGTGCTGCCGCGCTGGACGTCGACGACCACCGCGCCGACCGTGTCCGCCGGCACGCGCAGGCGGCGGGCCATCGGCGGCGTCAGGTCCTGAAGCGTGATGCCGAAGCCCTCGCTGGTCTCTTCGGCCGCGGCCATCACGTTGCGGCTCTCCGCCTCGAGGTCGAGCTCGCCGATGGTGACGTCGAGAGTCAGCGGTTCACCGTTGCGAACCACGTCGATCGGCACGGTCGTTCCGGGCCGGGTGGCGACGACCCGGCTCTGGAGGTCCCGGGTGTCCTCCACGGGCTCCCCGCCGTAGGCCACCACCACGTCTGCGGGCTGCATGCCGCCTTGATCCGCGGGTCCGTCCGGGTTGACCAGCGAGACGATGACGCCGCGGGGTTCGTCGAGTCCGAGCACGGCGTACTCGTCCCTCGGGACATCGCGAATCTGAATGCCGATCACGCCGCGCGTCACCTTGCCGCCGCGGAGCTCGTCCAGCAGATCGCGCACGGTGTTGATGGGCACGGCGAAACCGACACCCGCGTTGGACCGGCGGTCGCTCATGATCGCCGTGTTCATTCCGACCACCTCGCCGCGGATGTTCAGGAGGGGGCCGCCGGAGTTGCCCGGGTTGATTGCGGCATCGGTCTGCAGCATCTCGTTGCTGCGGCCGGGGGCCGAGGGCAGCGGCCGGGCGAGCGCCGAGATGACCCCGACGGTGACCGTATGGCTGAGGCCGAAGGGGGCCCCGATCGCCATCACCCAGTCGCCCGGCGCCATCTGACCCGAATCGCCGAACGTCGCCACGGGCAGCTCCCGGTCGGGTCGCTCGACCAGCTCGAGCAGCGCGCTGTCGGTCAGGCGATCGCGGCCCAGCACCCGCGCCTCGTAGCGCTCGTCGTCGTCGTCGCCGAAGAAGTGGATCTCGATGCTCGTGGCGTTCTCGACGACGTGGTTGTTCGTCAGGATCAGGCCGGCGCGGTCGATCACGAACCCCGTTCCGGTCGCCGCCGGCCGGGTGGTGTCGTTGTCCTCGGGCGGCGCCTCGCGTTCCGGCGGTTGCCCGAAGAACCGGCGGAAGAACTCGTCGCCGCCGAAGAACTCGTTCATGTTCCCCTGCTGCCGCGGCTGCTGGGTCCAGATGGTCACGACCATCGCCGTCTGCGCGTCGGCGATCTCGCGGAACGTCGTCGCGGTCAGATTGCCGGAGATCGGCGAGGTGTTCGGAATCGGCGCCCGAACGGACTGCGCCGCCGATGGCGGAGCCAGGTTGAAGCGCGACGCAATCACCATCCCGACCGCCATGGCGGTCACGGCAATCAACAGCGTGGAAACGAATGTGGTCCTCGATCGCGACATCATTCCCTCCAGCGGGGCGAGCACCCGCATCCCTCGCATCGACTCCAAGTGTAACGCGGCTGCGGCCTGAAGCGGGCTTCCCGCCGGCGGGCGCGGGGCAAGCTACGCCAACGGGACGATTTCCGCCTGCCGCGGACCGGTCACGGCGGCGTCGGCCTCGTCCACGTACACGTTGATCTCGGTCCGAACGCCGAAGTCATCCAGGTAGATCCCGGGTTCGACCGTGAACCCGGTGCCGGCGATGAGCCGCCGCTCGTCGTGCGTCTCGTAGTCGTCCATGTGCACGCCGTTGCCGTGGACCTCCTCGCCGAGGCTGTGGCCGGTGCGGTGCATGAAGCGGTCGCCGTAGCCCGCGGCGTCGATCACGTCCCGCGCGGCGCGGTCCACCTCCCAGCCGCTGATCGGTCGCCCGGCGTTCACCCGTTCGGCGACGAGCGAGACGGCGGCGTCGCGGGCCTCGCGTGCTGCGCCGAAGATGGCGGCGGCCCTGGGCGGTACCTGGGAGCCGGTGAAGCCGACCCACGTGATGTCGGCGTACACGGCGCCGGGCCGGTCGATCTTGCCCCACAGGTCGAGCAGGACCACCTGCCCGCGTCCGATGGGGCGATGTGCCTCCGCGGTGGGCAGATAGTGGGGGTTACCGCTGCTCTCCTGAGCGGCCACCACCGGCGGGCAGTCGGTGACCAGCCCCGCGTCCGCGAACCACTCGGTCATCACCTGCTGGACCGCGTACTCGGTCAACGAACCCCCGCCGACGCGGTCGGCGATCAGCTCGAACGTGCGGTCCTTGATGCTGTGCAGATGCCGGGATGCGGCGCGGTGGCTCGCGAGCGCCGCGTCGTCCCAGACGGCTTCGAAGCGTTGCACGAGGTCGCCGGAGGACACCACCTCGGCGCCCAGCGAGCGGATGCGCTCGACGGTCCCGGCGTCCACCCGCGAGACGTAGGGAATCGCGCAGTTCGGCGAGTACTCCATCGCGACCCGGCGCATGCCCTGCACGAGCGAGTCCAGACCCGCTTCCAGCTCGTTGCGTCCCGCGTAGATCCGCCGGCTTCCGGGAAGATGCGCCAGACTGTGCCGCTCGATGCCGTGCACGAGGGCGCGCGGCTCGCCGGACGCGGGGACGAGGTAGTACCAGCGCCGCGTCGTCAGCTTGCCGCTGCCGCCAAGACCTGCCACGCGGCGCGCGATGGGGTTGGATCCGTGAAAGTCGTAGAGGAGCCAGCCGTCGAGTCCGTCCTCGCGGAGCGCCCGCTGAATTGCCGACAGATCGAATGCCATGCGTGCGTACCGTACCGTCGCGGCAGCCGGGCCGCGACTCGCGACCCGGGATCTACCAGTAGGACGCCGGAATCCCGGCCGTGGCTTGCTGCGAGATTCCGAATCCGGTCACGCCGGAGCGAGACATCCGGCTGGCGGCCGGAAATGGACATGGACCGTGGCACAGAGCACTTGCCGGCCGTCGCATGCCCAGAGCCGGCCGCCACCGCGCGCGCACGAGCGCGGCGACGACGGGTTCGGTGCGTTCCGGTCTCTGCGCGGCAAGGTGTGTGCCGCTCAGGCTCCCTCGGCGGCTCCAGCCGCCCCATCCTCGGCCGCCGCAGACTCCTCCAGCATGCCCTCCTCGACGGGGCGGAGGCAGGTGAACTTCAGCGCGTCCTCGTCCACCAGCTCTTCTTCGCCCTCTTCGGCTTCCTCGGCCGCGGCCGCTTCTTCGCCCTCTTCGCCCTCTTCGACCTCGGGTTGCGGCGGGAACTCGATGTCTTCGAGGAGGGTCGCCTTGATGTCGCCGTTCTGGTGGGAGAACTCGTAGTTGCTGCGGTCCATCGCGGACACCACCGGCACCCGGAGCTCGATGTCGCACACCTCGTCGACCAGGATCGGCAGGCGCCGCCGCGCCTGATCGCCGGTCACCGTGTTGCCGTCCCCGTCGTACCAGAACTCGTCGACCTGGAACCCCGCGATCGCGTTCTGCGAGACGTTCCGGATCCGGATCGACGTGATGTTGAAGCCCCGGTCCTGGCCGGTGCCGCGGCGGGCGGTCGGCTGCGTGTAGCCGATCTCGGCCTGCCCGCGCTGCGTCGGCACGAGGGAGATTCCCGCCGCGAGCCGTTCCGCGAGCCGATCGGCCGCGGCCCTGGCCTCGGGGCTCACTTCGATCTCCGCCTCTGCCGCCGCCGCCGCCGCGGCCGCCGCCTCCTCCTCTTCCCCGCCGCCGCAGGCGGTCGCCGCCGCCAGCAGGACCATGACACCCCAAAGCAGTGTGCTGTTCACGGATTGCGTCGCATGGCCTCCCGAAGATCGTTCGCAGAGATGAGGCGAAAGT
>WTGR01000809.1 GCA_011523485.1 Acidobacteriota bacterium | reverse complement strand
TCGTCCCAGTGTCGCCACGGGTGTGCGACCGGGCGATCCGAACCACGGAAGAACTCAAGAAGTTCGTGTTCGAGTCGCGCCGGCAAGTCGTAGGTCTTGAGCACCGCGGCGTCGATAAGCGTCAGGATGTCCTGCATTCGCTCTGCAGCGGTGTTCGACCCAGTTGAGGCCTGAAGGTGCCGTACGTACTCCGCCACCAGCCGTTCGACCTGGCCCGGCGATGTCGATGGAACGGGAACCTGCTTGATGGCCGAGATCCGAATTCGCTTCGCAGGCGAATGGGTGGCAAGGAAAGCATTGACAACCGGGCCATTGAGCAGCGCGGCGAATGTCAGAAGCTGCGCATCAGTGATCTGCCGTTTCGGCCACAGTCCGAAGAATTGTTGTGAGCACACCAATCCATTTCGATCGAGCATCGCCGCGATGCGCCATGACTTGACGGACAATCGGGCAGCATTTACCACGATCTTGGCGCGATCCCAGGGCAGGTCGATCGCCTTGTACAGAAGTCGCTCCCGCCGGCAATCCAGAAATACGGGATTCTGCAGCCTGAACTGTCGCGCTCGCCGGGCGTTGTGCAGTCCCGGTTTGTATCCCGATCGAGGCTCATTGCTCCAGGCGTCGCCCTGCGAGGATTTCCACTCGATACCTCGATGCACAGTAAAGTAATCGCTCAGGCGTGGCGCTGACTCCAGGTGATTCCATAGTTCCGGCAGCGGAGGGACCCAGAGGTCTCCTCCCGGTGGATTGCCGACCGGGCGCTCGACACGACGCTCCGTGGTCGTCCGCCCGGTCTTCAGGAACGTGATGCGGTCGCGGTCGGCCACTTCGGTCGAGCGCACGATGACGACGGCGCGCGCCGTCGGTCTCGGGTCGCGGGCGATCAGGAGGGCCGATTCGATCGTGGATGCCGCGAAGATTCGATCCGGCAAGGCGACCAGCTCGACGTCTCCGTACAGGTCCTCGATTCTGCGCCGTTCCGCGCCGAATTTCCGATTCAGAATGAACGGACGCGGCAGAACGAACGCCAGCGCACGCGGATGTGCGTCGAGTGCGGCGTTCAATACCGCTTTCGGCTTGGAGTAAAACTCACTGGCTATCGGATAACGTGAGCGATCTTCGTCCGAAAAGTCCTCGAACGGCGGGTTGCACAGAACGACACCGTCCTTCTTCATGCGGGACTGCAGGGCAGCGTTCTCGAACAGGTCGGATCGGTCGATACGCCAGCCGTTCTGGTTCGGGTAGTCGGCCAGGATCAGGGAAAGCGCTGCAACTTCGCAGGCGAAGGGATCCGTTTCGTCTCCGGAGAGGCGGTCCACCAGGAACGCATGGCGTTCCTCGTCGGTCCAGTCGACCGGTAGCAGATCCCGGACGTGCCGCAAGGCGGACACGAGGAACGTGCCGGCCCCGGCGAAGGGCTCGTAGACGTTGAGGTCGTGCAGGTCGTGACGCTCGAGATTCAGGCGGGCCACCGCATATTCGGCGAGCTGGCGCGGGGTGCTGTGCGTGCCCAGGTCCTTTCTGGTTTCGCTGGTGACGAGAGTGTTCTCGTACACGAAGGCCAGGTCGTCGGACGAGATGTTCGAGAAGTTGATCCCGCTACGGAGACAGTCCCAGGCCGCCGCAAAAGCAGGAGACGTCGTTCGGGGGCCCGTTCTCGGAACCGCTGGGAGGGAGTAAAAGGACTCGATCGCGCGAAGAACGGACGCGAGATCGGACGCATCCCATCGTCGGGCGTACGCGTGGCGGCGGTCCTGCAGGATTTTCGCGGCGAGCAGCCGGAAGACGACGCGAAATAGCAACGCGGTGTCGGGTGGATCATCGCATGGCGCCTGCGACGATGCTGTGAGCGCATCCTCCAGCAACCGGTCCAGCTTGACGTGCACTTCGCCCTCGACCGCGGGCATGAGACCGACGTCCACGAAGTCAAGCTGGTACTCCCGGTTGACGGCGCCGATCGCCTTGGCGCGATGAATGGCTTGCGGACCCCACTCCTCCTGGTGTCGTTCGAACAGCCCCGGTACGTCTTGCAGGGGCAGGCGTTCCAGAACGCTGGGCGGCGCGTCGCCGCGCACCTGCCACAAGGTGACCTGATCGCCTTCGACGACGAACAGCAGAGGTGCACCGAGCGAGCGGTGGGCCATGACCCACTCCAACGAGCTCCCGTAACCGGCCGGGACGGCGGCGAGCGCAGCCGACCGATAAGACGGCGGCGTCTGGGTAAAGGCGGCGAGCGCTACCGTTCTCGTCGTATTCGCAGGATCGAGGACATCGGCGAAGGCGTAGTCGCGGACAATCGCTTCCCGCCGATAGCCGATCTGCCCGACGGCGTCGGCGATGGTGTCAACGGCGTCCACGAGCCACCGCCTGTCGATGCCCTTCGGTGTTGGACGGCAGCGGAACCGGCGGGAGATTGAGTCTCTGCTGATCCGGTTCGCCGTCGGTCAGCAGAGCGTCGCGGAGCTGACCGACCAGAGGTCTCAACGGACAGACGAGCGCCGGGGAGTCGAGGTCGATGTCTTCGGACTCAGGCTGCAACTCGATGCGCCGGTTGAGCAGGTCGACGATCATCCGGCTGCGTTCGAGGACGGGCCATGAAGTGTCGCTGCACAGGCGGAACAGTTCCTCGGCGATCACGGAAAGCGCACCGACGCGGACGAAAGAACGGGTCATGCTGCGTACGACGGCTACGGCAAGCAGATCTCCGGCAGTGAAACATGGGCTCTGCCGCGTGTCGCGGCGCAACGGCGCCAGGGCCTTCTTCCAGTGACGATAGGTCTCCGGCGGCACGGCTGCCGCGTCACGAAGCTGGCCGGGCGTGTACCGTACTGTCATCGACTACTGTTCAACTTGTTGTCGACAACAAGATAACATGTCATGAGTTGCCGGAGCAACAATCGGCGACGGGCGGACCGTCACGCAGTGGACGCGCGCGGGAGACGACCGCCCGGGTGTTCCTTGACGGCCCGAGCCGGGGATGTAAGCCTTGGCCTGGGCGTGCGGTCCCGGCGGCGTGGGATGGGGCATCACGGTTACCATGAAACATCCAGGCAGCGAGTCGCAGCTCTCGTGGTTTGCGATAGGCGACGTTGAACGGGGAGGACATGATGATTGCCAGAGCCGGCGAGCTTGATCCGGGGCTGGTGTTCTATCGCGAACCGAAGGCCAAACGCCGACGATGACTCCCGCCCCCTATACCGAGGACACCCTCGTCCAGCAGACCACCGCCGACTATCTGGAACAGCAGCTCGGCTGGGAATCGGTGTACGCGCGCAACCACGAGGACTTCGGACCGAGCAGCCTCCTGGGCCGGACATCGGAACGCGACGTCGTGCTGACCCGCCCGCTGCGTGAGAGGTTGGCGGCGTTGAACCCCGGCCTGCCGAACGAGGCGTACGACGACGCGGTGCGCCGGCTCACCGCGACGGTGGCGTCGCAAACCATCGTAGCCGCCAACCGGGAGAAGTACGACCTGCTGCGTGACGGCGTCCAGGTCACCTACCGCGACGACAAGGGCCGACCGACCCGGCGGCGCCTGCGCGTGGTCGACTTCGACGACCCCGACAACAACCACTTCCTCTGCGTCCGCGAGATGTGGGCGCGCGGCGATCTCTACCGGCGCCGGCCGGACCTCGTCGGCTTCGTCAACGGACCGCCTCAAGCGGGAGTTCGAGCGCAGCCGCTCCCAACGGACCGCGGTCCAGGCGCTCAAGCACACCGTCGAGCAGCGCCTCCAGCGCCTGCTGGCCCGGAACCCGCTGCGGACCGACTTCCAACAGCACTACGAGGAGCTCGTAGCGGAGTACAACCGCGAGAAAGACCGCGTGACCATCGAGCGAACCTTCGAAGAGCTGCTCAAGTTCGTCCGGGAACTCGAGGAGGAAGAGAGCCGCGCCGTCCGGGAGGGCCTGGACGAGGAGTCGCTGGCAATCTTCGACCTGCTGAAGAAGCCGGACCTGGACAAGGCCGACATCCAGCGCATCAAGACCGTCTCGAAGGAACTGCTGCGGACGCTCAAGGTGGAGAAGCTTCGCGTCGACCAGTGGCGTGACAAGGAGGCGACGCGAAGCGCCGTCCATGTCGCCATCCGCGACTTCCTCTACAGCGACGAGACCGGCCTGCCCGCCGGGGCCTACTCCGACGAGGACGTGACGACCACCACCAAGGCCGTGTTCGAGCACGTCTACCGCGCCTACCCGACCGTGCCGTCGCCGTTCTACGACGACGTGGCG
>WTGR01000135.1 GCA_011523485.1 Acidobacteriota bacterium | reverse complement strand
CGCGGCAGGCGGACGGCAGCTTCGTGCTGAACGGCGAGAAGATGTGGATCACCAACGGCGGGTTCGCCGATCTCTACATCGTCTTCGCCAAGGTCGACGGCGAGCACTTCACGGCGTTCATCGTGGAACGCGGGTTCGACGGCGTCTCCACCGGCAAGGAAGAGCACAAGATGGGCCTGCACGGCTCGTCGACGACGCCGGTGATCCTGCAGGACGTCCGGGTCCCGGCCGACAACCTGCTCGGCGAGGTGGGCAAGGGCCACAAGGTCGCCTTCAACGTCCTGAACTACGGCCGCTTCAAGCTGGGGGCGTCGACCGTGGGCGGCGCTCGCGGCGCCATCGGCGAATCGGCGCGTTACGCGGCCAGCCGGCGGCAGTTCGGGCAGCCGATAGCGAGCTTCGGCGCCGTCAAGCACAAGATCGGCGGGATGGTCGCCCGGACCTACGCGCTGGAGTCGATGGTGTTCCGGACGGTGGGTCTCATCGACGGGACGCTCGAGGGCGTCGACCCCGGCGACGGCGGCGCCATCCTGCGCGCGCTCGAGGAGTACGCCGTCGAGTCGTCGATCCTCAAGGTGGCGGGCAGCGAGACGCTGCACGACGTCCTCGACGAGAACGTGCAGATTCATGGCGGAAACGGGTTCGTCAGGGACTACCCGGCCGAGCGCCACTACCGCGACTCGCGGGTGAACCGCATCTTCGAGGGCACGAACGAGATCAACCGGCTGCTCATCCCCGGCATGCTCGTCAAGCGTGCCGTCAAGGGCGATCTGCCGCTGATACCGGCGGCGAAGAAGCTGCAGGACGAGATTCTGGCCCCGTCGGGCGCGGCAGCCGCACCCGACGGCCCGCTCGAGGCCGCGGCGGCCGCGGTCGGCATGTTCCGCAAGGTCGGTCTGGCCGTCATCGGCCTCGCGATGCAGACCTACGGCCAGAAGCTCAGCGAGCAGCAGGAAGTGCTCTCGTTCGCGGCGGACGTCGTCATCGACACCTATGCGGCGGACAGCGCGGTGGCCCGCGCCCGGGCCGCCGCGGCGTCCGGAGCGACCGGCGCCGATCTGCAGGCCGACGCGGCCGCGTCGTACGTCGACGGGGCCGCCATGCGCATCGAGACGACGGCCCGTTCCGCGTTCGCCGCCATGGCGGAAGGCGACGAGCTGCGGACGCGCCTCGCGGGCCTGCGGCGGCTCCTGAAGGTGACGCCGGCCAACGACGTGCGCCTCCGCCGGCGGCTCTCGGACGCGGCGGTGGAACGCGGCGCGTACCCCTTGTAGGGGCCGCGGCCGGTCGCGCCGCCGAATCCGCCGCTGCCCGGATGCTTGCTTCCCCGGACATCGGCGATGTATTTGTAGGACGGACATCGAGGACTCGAGAATTCGTGACCAGCAGCAGCGATTGGCACGCGGTGGTCGACGGAGGACGGCGACTCGTCATCGCCGTCGCGGCGGGCGCCCTCCTTCTGGCGGCGGGTTGCGGGCCGCCGGAACCGGATGAGGACAGCTACCTGGATCTGCTTCGCGAAGCCCGCGCCTACAAGGACGAGTTCCTCAAGAGCGATCCCGAGTCTTTCGTGCCGCTCGATCGCCGCTCGTGGATGGTGCCGCTCCGGTACTACGATCCGGATCCGACGTACCGCGTGCCCGCCCAACTCGACATCGCCGACGATCAGCCTATCTACGATGTCCCCACGTCGACCGGGCAGTTCCGACGCATGCAGCGCATCGGCCACCTGGAATTCGTGCTTCACGGCGAGTCCCACCGGCTGACGGCGCTGCTGTCCGAAGAGGAAGGCCTGTTCGTGCCGTTCCGCGACGAGACGAGCCGCAGCGAGACCTATCCGGCCGGACGCTACATCGACCTGCCGTTCAGCTCCACCGGCGTCTACGACCTCGATTTCAACCGCGCCTACCACCCCACCTGCTATTTCGACGAGCAGTACGACTGCCCGTTTCCTCCGCCGGAGAACCGCCTCCCGAGACCCATTCACGCCGGCGAGAAGCTGCCGCCCGAAGACGAACGCCGGCTGCCGATCTTCGTTCCGGTCGAGCCGGTCGAAGCGCCCGGGCCATGAGCCCGCCCGGCGTCCGGCGTCCCGACACCCGGATGGTCACCGGCGGTCCCCTGGTCGGCGTCGTCTTCGACTTCGACGGCGTCATCGCGGACACCGAGCGCCTGCACCTGCAGGCGTATCGCGACGTTCTGCGCAACCGGGGGATGACCCTCTCCCGGGAGGACTACGAGGCCCGCTACCTCGGATTCGACGACGTCGGCGTGTTCACGACGGTCGCGGCCGACCAGGGGTTCGCCCTCGGCGGAGGCGATCTGGAGCGGTTGATCGAAGCCAAGGGACGGCGCTACGAGGAGCTGGTCGGCGCAGGCGACGTCGTGTTTCCGGACGCGCCGGCGTGCATCGAGCGGCTCGCCGGGGAACTCGTCCTCGGAATCGCCTCGGGCGCACTCCATCAGGAGATCGAGGACATTCTGCAGGGCGCCGGACTCCGCCGGCATTTCGCGGCCATCGTCGCGGCCGACGACGTCGAGCGCGCCAAACCTGCCCCGGACGGCTATGCGCGAGCGGTGGAGCTGTTGAGCGCCGAGCTCGGCCGCTCCCCGTCGCCCGCCGGCTTCGTCGCCATCGAGGACTCCCGCTGGGGCATCGAGGCGGCCGTCGCCGCAGGACTCCCGTGCGTCGGGGTCACCACGACCTACGAAGCCGCCGCGCTGACCGGCGCAACCGCCATCGTATCCAGCCTCGCCGACGTGGACCATCGCGCGCTGGCCGCGGTGTGCCGGCGGCGCGGGGTCGACGTACGCGCTCGCCCGGTGCAGAATGGGGACAAGTGACGAGCGTGGTCTCCGCGGACTTCATAAGGCGCTTCACCGAGGTCGCCAAGGCGCCGTCTCCCGATCTGGCGCCGGCCGCTCTGGCCATCGCCCGCATCGAGTACCCGCAGCTCGACGCGTCGCGCTACCTGCGGGCGCTCGACCGGATGGGCGCCGCGGCGGCGGACCGCATCGCGGCCCTGGGCGAGGACGCCGACCTGCTGCGGCGCATCGCGGGCATCAGCTCCTATCTGTTCAAGGAGCAGGGGTTCGCCGGTAACCGCAAGCACTACGACGACCCGCGGAACAGCTTCCTCAACAACGTCATCGATCGCCGCACCGGCATCCCGATCACCCTGGCGCTCGTCTACATCGAAGTGGCCCGGCGCGCCGGCCTGCAAACCGACGGCGTGAACTTTCCCGGACACTTTCTGCTCCGCGTGCAGCCGGGCGGCGCGGACGCCCCGCTCGAGGAGGACCAGGTCATCGTGGATCCCTTCCACGGCGGCGCCATCCTCTCCGAGCTCGACTGCAGCAAGCTGCTGCGGTCCCACGCGGGCGACGAGGTGGCGTTCGACCGCCGGATGCTGATGCGGGCCACCAAACCGGAGATCATCGTCCGCATGCTGGTCAACCTGAAGCGCATCTACGTCCGCATGCGCTCGTTCCCGCAAGCGCACGCGATCACCGAGCTGCTGCTCGCCCTCGACCCCTCGGCCACGACGGAGCTGCGCGACCGCGGCCTGCTGGCCTACCACCTGAACGACTACCCCGCCGCGCTGCGGGACCTGGAGGCGTACCTGCGGTTCTCCTCGCGCGGGAGGGTCGGAGGCGGCGAGAGGAGCGAGGACGACTCGAGCGAGAACGACGAGCACAAGGAGATCTGGGAGCACGTGAAGGCACTGCGGAGGCGCGTAGCGAACCTGAACTAGTACCGGTCGAGGAAGACGGCGATCGAGCGTCCGTGCGGCGGGAACTCCGTTCGTGATGAGGAGGCACCCCTATGAGACACACGTGGAAGCTCACTCTCGTCACTCTGCTCGTCCTCGGTCTTGCGTCGAACGCGAATGCGCAGACCACCACCGGCGGGTTCTCCGGCAACGTCGTCGACGACAGCGGCCTGGTCCTGCCGGGCGCGACGGTCACCCTGCTGCAGGAAGAGACCGGCGCGCTGAGGAACACCGTCACGAACGAGGTCGGCGTCTTCAACTTCGCCGCCGTCCAGCCCGGGCCGTACACGGTCCGCGTCGAGCTGCCCGGCTTCGGAACCTACGAGCTGACCGGCGCCCAGTTGTCGACCAACCAGCAGTACAACGTCGGCACGGTGGAGCTCTCGATCGCCGCCCTGCAGGAGACCATCCAGGTCACCGCGCAGCGGATCGTCGAGACGATCAGCTCGGACCGCTCGGCGCT
>WTGR01000869.1 GCA_011523485.1 Acidobacteriota bacterium | reverse complement strand
CGGCGTGCTGGCCGCCAACCGGGAGTCGGCCCGGAAGTCCGCTCCGTAGAGCGGCGGAGACTTCCGGATCGACCGGCTCCCGCAGCAACAGGGGCCCGCGTGGAGGGTTGCCGTTCGTGACCACACGTGCCAAACTGGCGCGGGACGCGCGATGGTCCTGCCCCACGAGGACGTCGCGCAGCTTGGGACGACCGACGGCATCGAGAGTCCGCGCGGATGGACTTCAGCGACTACCGGCTCGAAGCCGAGTTCTACGACGAGGTACTGCTGCCCGACGGCACGCCGCGGCAGCACTGCCGGACCCTCCACGACGCCCTCGCAGAGACCTCGGGAGCGGAGCTCGGCGAGGTGCAGGAACGGGTCACGCGCTCGTTCCTCAACGAGGGCATCACGTTCACCGTCTACGGGGACGGCGAGGCCGACGAGCGGATCATCCCGATCGACTGCCTGCCCCGCATTCTGGCCGCGGCCGAATGGCGGGAGCTCGAGGCCGGACTCGCCCAGCGCATCCTCGCCCTGAACCGCTTCCTGTGCGACGTCTACGGCGAATGCCGCGCCATCGCGGACGGCGTCATTCCCGAAGAGATGGTGCGGGGCTGCCCCCAGTACCGCCCCCAGATGCGCGGCGTCTCTCCGCCGCACGGCACGTGGGTGGCGATCTGCGGCACCGACGTCGTGCGCACGAACGACGGGTTCATCGTGCTGGAGGACAACCTGCGCGTGCCGTCCGGCGTCTCCTACATGATCGCCAACCGCAAGGCGGTCAAGTCGAGCCTGCGCCGGCTCTACCGGCGCTGCCGGGTCCGGGAGGTCGAGCACTACGGCGATCTGCTGTTGGCGACCCTGCGCGAGCTGGCCCCGCCGAACCGGTCCGATCCGTGCATCGCACTGCTGACGCCCGGCGTGTGGAACGCGGCCTTCTACGAGCACATGTTCCTGGCCCGCGAGCTGGGCGCGGAGCTGGTGGAGGGCCGCGACCTGCTGACGCGGAACGGTTTCGTCTACATGCGCACGACGGAGGGGCTGCGGCGGGTCGACGTGATCTACCGGCGCGTGGACGACGACTTCCTCGATCCGCAGGTCTTCCGGTCCGACTCGATGCTCGGCGTGCCGGGTCTGCTGCAGGCCCACCGGCTCGGCAACGTCACGCTGGCGAACGCGCCGGGGACCGGCGTGGCCGACGACAAGAGCGTGTACGCCTGGGTGCCGGATCTGATCCGCTACTACCTGGGCGAAGAACCGATCCTCGCGAACGTGCCGACGCGGATCTGCCGCCGGCCCGAGGACCTCGAGTACACGCTCGACCATCTCGACAGCCTCATCGTCAAGCGGGTCGGGGAGGCGGGCGGCTACGGCATGCTGGTGGGTCCGCAGGCCACGCCGGCCGAGCGCGAGGCCTACGCCGCGGAGATGCGGGCCAATCCGGCCGACTTCATCTCGCAGGAGATACTGTCGCTCTCCCGGGCTCCGTGCCTGATCGACGGGCGGCTCGAGCCGCGGCACGTCGACCTGCGCCCTTTCGTGCTCCGGGGCCGGGAGACGCGCATCGTGCCGGGCGCCTTCTGTCGGGTGGCGCTCCGCCGGGGCAGCATCGTGGTGAACTCGAGCCAGGGCGGCGGCGGCAAGGACGTGTGGGTGCTGGAGTCCTGAGATGCTGGCGCGCAGCGCGGAGGGTCTGTACTGGCTGGGCCGCCACATCGAGCGGACGGAAGATCTCTGCCGTCTGCTGCGCGAGCAGATGGGCGCCCTCGTGGACCGGCCCGTGCGCGAGATCAACTTCGGCTGGCGCCGGATCTACGGCGCCCTCGGCAGGCGCCCGCCGGGCCCCGCCGTCGGCGTGACGGAGAGCGAGGACGACTACGCCCTGGCCGATTCGTACACGCTGGCCGACGACCTCACCTTCGAGCGCGCGAATCCGGGCTCGGTCCTGAACAGCTTCTCGAACGGCCGCGAGAACGCGCGCCAGATGCGCCACTGCATCAGCGGCGAGATGTGGACGTGCCTCAACTTGGCCTGGCTGCGTCTCGGCACGCGGCGCATCGAGGACATCTGGAAGGCCGCGCCCGAGAGCTACTACGCGGACATGGCGCGCGAAATGAACCTGTTCGCCGGCGTGGCGGACACCACCCTGTACCGCGACGACGGCTGGCGCTTCCTGCAGCTCGGACGTCTCGTCGAGCGCGCCCAGTTCACGATCGCCCTGCTGGTCGCACACCTCGAGGGCGTGCGCGCGAACCCGGAAGCGGGCGACCGGGAGTGGACGAGCCTGCTGTGGATCTGCCAGGCCTTCGACACGTACAAGAGACGCTACGGGGTGGAGATTCGCCCGGCGCGGGTACTGGATCTGCTCGTGGAGGATCCGCGGTTGCCGCGCTCCCTCTGCACTGCCGTCGACGCGGCGGCGGCCACGCTGGGCGCCCTCGCACTCGGTCCCGGTCCCAGCGGCGCCGCCCGCCGGTGCGCCGGAGACCTGGCGTCCACCGTCAACCAGCCATGGCCTTCCGCACCGAGCCTGCCGGATCGAGCGGCGCGCCTGCGGCAACTGGAGGGGGACTGCGCCGCCCTGCATGATCTCGTGATCGCCGCGCACGTCGGCTACGATACCGACGGTGCGCCCGTACGCTGACGTGCCGGACTCCCACGCGCCGTTGCATTCCACGGTGGGCAGCGGTTCGGACAACCGGCGCCGGCCCGCGGTCGGCCCCGAACCAGGAGGTGACGCATGAACGAGTTGTCGAGCGGCGAGCTTCAATTCATCTTCAACACCTTCTCGTTCCTGCTCTGGGGCGCTGGTGATGTGGATGGCGGCCGGGTTCACCATGCTCGAGTCCGGCTCGGTCCGCACCAAGAACGCCTCGGTCATCTGCCTGAAGAACATCGGCCTGTACTCGGTTGCGGGAATCTCGTACTACGTCATCGGCTACAACCTCATGTACGTCGACGTGGGCAGCCTGATCGGCTCCTTCAGCTTTCTTCGTACGCCGTCGGCCGACGAGCTCGCGCTGCTGGCGGGCGTCGAAGGGGCGCGGGAGGCGGTGATCGCCACCGACTACGCGGTCATGTCGGACTGGTTCTTCCAGATGGTTTTCGTGGCGACCGCCGCCTCGATCGTCTCCGGCGCGCTGGCCGAACGGGTCAAGCTCTGGTCGTTCTTCGTCTTCACCCTGGTGCTGACCGCGTTCATCTACCCGGTCGTCGGCGCCTGGACGTGGGGCGGCGGCTGGCTGAGCCAGATGGGCTTCCAGGACTTCGCCGGCTCCACCATCGTGCACGGCACGGGCGGCTGCGCCGCGCTGGCCGGCGCGCTGGTCGTCGGCCCGCGGCACAACAAGTTCCGCAAGGACGGCACGGTCACCAGCACGCCCCCGTCCAACATACCCGTGGTCACCCTGGGCGTGTTCATCCTGTGGTTCGGCTGGTTCGGCTTCAACGGCGGCTCCCAGCTCGCCCTCGGAAGCGCGGCCGACGTGCTCGCGATGAGCCATGTTCTGGTCAACACCAACCTGGCCGGCGCGGCCGGCGTCATCGCGGCAATCGCCGTCTCGCGGCCGATCCTCGGGCGCGTCGATCTGCTCGCCGGCCTCAACGGCGCCATCGCCGGGCTCGTCTCGATCACCGCGGGACCGGACATCACCGGCCATTGGTGGGCAATCCTGATCGGCGCGGTCGGCGCCATCATCTGCACCGCGGCCATCAGGCTTCTGGAGAAGCTCAAGGTCGACGACGTGGTGGGGGCCGTGCCCGCTCACCTCTTCGCGGGCGCCTGGGGTACGATAGCCACGGTCATCGCCGCCGGATCCGACATCGGCGTGCAGTTGCTCGGGGTGGTCTCGATCGGCGCGTTCGCATTCGCGACGTCGTGGCTGACATGGCTGGCGCTGGAGAAGACCATGGGCGTGCGCGTGTCCCACAAGGTCGAGCAGATGGGTCAGGACGTGGCCGAGCTGGGTATCGACGCCTACCCCGAGTTCGTGATCATGCCGGAACAGGACGACGAGTAGATTCGAGACCAATGTCGAACAGCGGCAACCGGGAAACGAGCGGCGATCGCGACGCAACCGCAGAGCCGCCCGGCGGGAAGCACATCTGCGTCTACCTGGGCGGCAACCTCGGGCGCGAGCAACGCTATATCGACGAGGCCGACGCGCTGGGCCGCCTGATGGCGGCCGAGGGAGTAGGGCTGGTCTACGGCGGCGCCCGGGTCGGACTGATGGGGGTTCTGGCCAGCGCCGTCCTGGCGAACGGCGGC
>WTGR01000177.1 GCA_011523485.1 Acidobacteriota bacterium | reverse complement strand
CCCTGCAGACCCTGCTCGGGCAGCTCGGCACGGCGTCGCTGGACGGCTTCGGCCTGGTTCCGGACGAGCACCCCGCGGCCATACGGGCCGCGGGAGGGCTCGTGCGCCACCTGCGCGACACGCAGAGGGCCGAGCTCGAACATCTCAGGACCCTGGAGTTCCGGACGCGGGCCGATCATCTCGTCGTCGACGCCGCGACCTTCGAGCACCTCGAGGTCCTCGCCGGCGCCGAGGGACGTCGGGCCGGTTCGCTTCTTGCGGAGATCGATCTGACGAACACCCCGATGGGCGGCCGAATGCTGCGCGCGTGGCTCCAGCGTCCGCTCGCGTCGCGCGGGCCGATCATCGACCGGCTGGACGCGGTCGATGAACTGTCGCGGGAGGTCGCCGCACGTGGGCGGTTGCGGGGGGAACTGGCCCGCGTACAGGATCTGGAGCGTCTCATCGCCCGCGTGGCCCTCGGTACGGCGGGACCGCGCGATCTGGCGGCGCTCGGTCGATCCGTCGGCATCCTCCCGGCGGCCCGCGCCCACGCGGCCGAACTGCAGGCGCCGCTCGTCGGCGTGCTGATGGACGATCTCGACGAGCTGCGCGACGTCCACGACCGGATCGCGGCAACGCTGGGCGACGATCCGCCGCCGCTCGCGCGCGACGGCGGGTTCATTCGGGACGGCGTGGACACCGATCTCGACGAGCTGCGCGCCATCAGCCGCGGCGCCCGGCAGGCGATAGCGGCGATGGAAGCGGCCGAGCGGGAGCGGACCGGCATCGGGTCCCTGAAGATCCGGTTCAACCGGGTCTTCGGCTACTACATCGAAGTGTCGGCGGCGAATCTCCACGCCGTCCCCGACGACTACCACCGCAAGCAGACCATCGCGAACGGCGAGCGCTACATAACCCCGGCGCTCAAGGAATACGAGGAAAGGGCGCTCGGGGCGGACGATCGGATCCTCGAGCGGGAACAGGAGATCTTCGACGGGCTGCGGCAGGCGACTCTCGCCGAGGCGGGTCGGATCCAGCGATCCGCGCGGGCGCTCGCCACGCTCGACGTCCTGGCCGCGCTGGCCGAGGTGGCCGCGCGGCGCAACTACGTCAAGCCGCGGGTGCGGGAAGACGGAGAGCTGGCGATCGCCGACGCGCGGCATCCGGTGGTCGAGATGCGGACCGATTCGTTCGTGCCGAACGACGTCCGGCTCAACGAGACGGACCACCAGGTAGTCGTGCTGACCGGCCCCAACATGGGGGGCAAGTCGACGTACCTGCGGCAGACCGCCCTCATCGTCCTGATGGCGCAGGCCGGATCCTTCGTGCCCGCGCGCGAGGCCGCGCTGCCGATCATCGACCGGATCTTCGCCCGCATCGGCGCCGCCGACAATCTGGCCCGCGGACACTCGACGTTCATGGTCGAGATGCAGGAGACCGCGAAGATCATGCACCAGGCCACCTCGCGCAGCCTCGTGCTGCTGGACGAGATCGGCCGCGGGACCGCGACCTTCGACGGGTTGAGCATCGCCTGGGCGGTCGCGGAACATCTCGCCACCGGTGCGAAGGCGCGTCCCAGGACGCTCTTCGCGACCCATTACCACGAGCTCACCGACCTGGCCGATCTCCACGACGGCGTGGTGAACTACCACGTCGCCGCACGGGAGTGGCGGGACGACATCGTCTTTCTGCGCAAGGTCGAGGCGGGACGGTCGGACCGCAGCTATGGCATCCAGGTCGCGAGACTGGCCGGCCTGCCGCCGGCGACCGTTGCGCGGGCACGCACCATTCTCGCCGGGCTGGAGCGGGACGAGCTGTCGCGCGGCGGGCGTCCCTCCTTCAGCGGAGCGGCGGGCGAGATTGCGGGTCAGCTCGGGCTCTTCGAGGAGGAACCGCCGTCGTCGGTCCACCGCGCCGTCGCGGAACGCATCGCGGCGATCGACCTCGATCGTCTCACCCCGCTCGAGGCGCTGGTGATCCTCGGCGAGCTGAAGGCGACGCTGGCGGACTGAACCGTCCGAAACTCTCGCAGCAGACCATGTCCAAGTCCTCCTCTTCGTCCGCCAAGTCGCGCTTCCTGAACGTGCCGATAGAACCCTTCGAGATCGCGCCTGACGCCCCGGCCGACGAGTTGCTCCGGCGGATGGAGCGGATCTCGTTCCAGGGGCGCAACCTCGCCACCGCCCATCGGATCTGGCGGCGCATGCTGGCCGACGACGAGGTCGTGATCTTTCTCGGGATCGCCGGCGCGCTGACCGCCGGCGGTCTGCGCCTCGCCATCGCGCGGCTCATCCGCGACCGCGCCGTCGACTGCGTCGTGTCCACGGGCGCCAACCTGTACCACGACCTGCACGAGACCCGCGGCCGGAGACACTTCGTCGGCTCGCATCGGGCGGACGACCGTGCGCTGCAGGCGGCGCGCATCGACCGGGTGTACGACACCTACGTGGACGAGGACGAGTTCGTCGACAACGACAACTGGATCGCCGCCTTCAGCGCCGAACTCGAGGCCCGTCCGTACACCACGCGGGAGTACCTGCATCAACTCGGCCGGCGGCTGTGGAGCGAAACGGGCGGCGACGGCATCCTCACGGCGGCCTACCGCGCCGAGGTCCCCGTGTTCTGCCCCGCGATCGCGGATTCATCCATCGGCATGGGACTCGCCCAGGCCCGGCACGCGGACCCGCGGCACGGTAGCATCGACGTGGTCGGCGACGTCATCGAATCGACGAACCTCGTCATCCGGCGCCCGCGGACCGCCTCGATCGTCCTGGGCGGCGGGACCCCGAAGAACTTCATCAACCAGGCGAGCGTGCAGGCCGACTTCTGTCGTCCCGGCGCCGGGGGGCATCTGTACGCGCTGCAGATCATCACCGACGCGCCGCACTTCGGCGGCGCGTCCGGATCGACCCTCGACGAGGCGCAGAGCTGGGGCAAGTTGTCCGTGGACGCCAAGCAGGTGACCGTGCACGCCGACGCGACAATCGCCTTTCCGCTCCTGTCCAGCGCGGTGGCGGCGTCGGGGCGCGAACTGCTCGCCGCCCGCCGCCCCGCCGCGTTCGGGCTCGGCGGCCGCGCGCTGGTCATCGACGGGGCGCCGGTGCCGGTCGACCGTTTCGACGGACCCGGCGATCAGTCGAAATAGCGCCCCGAAACGCTCAGCCGGTCGTGCGCGTCAACGAAGGGACGCGCGGTTCCCGGCCGGGGACGCATGACGCCCCCGCGGCTGCTGCTGCGTGACGCAGTGCACGGCGCCGAGGCCGAGAACGAGATCGCCGGCGTGGATGCCCACCACCTCGCGGGCCGGAAAGAGGCCGGCGAGAATCCCCAGGGCCACCCGATCGGAGGGATCGTTGAAGGTCGGCACGAGCACGACGTCGTTGCCGATGTAGAAGTTCAGGTAGCTCGCGGGCAGGCGCTCGCCGTCGAAGTGGAGCGGCCGGGGCATCGGGATGGTCACGACGTGCAACGGGCGCCCGCTCAGGTCGCACATCGCCCGCAGGCGCGCCAGGTTGTCCGCGAGCGGCGCGTGATTCTCGTCGCCCGTATCGGGCTCGACCGCGGCGACAACGGTGTCGGCCGTCACGAAACGTGCGACGTCGTCGACGTGGCCGTGCGTATCGTCTCCCACGATGCCGCAGCCGAGCCACAGCACGCGCTCGACTCCCAGCGCCTGCTGCAGGACGCGCTCGATCGTCTCTCGGGGCAGGTCCGGGTTGCGCGCCTGCTTGCGCCCCAGCAGGCACTGCTCGGTCGTCAGCAGCAGGCCCTGCCCGTTCACGTCGATGCTGCCTCCTTCGAGAACTACGGGTCGCGGTCCGTCGTTCGTGGCCGCGGCAATCTCGAACCGGCGCATGCCGAGGCGCCCGGCAATGGTCCGCGGAAGTGCGTCGTCGCGCCGCCAGGCGCGGTAGCGCGCCCAGCCGTTGAATCCCCAGTCGGTCGCCGCGACCTCGCTCCGGGCAGCCGGTCCGCACACGACGAAGACCGGTCCGCAGTCGCGAATCCAGGAGCGATTCGTCGGGATCATGTGTGCATCAATCCGGTTCAGGTCCACGCCGGTCCGACGCAGGCGGCGCTCCGCCCGCTGCCGCACGGCCTCGTCGTGGTAGACGATCGCAACGCGCTCTCCGCGGACGAGGTTGCGCGCGATGTCGGCATAACACCACTCGACCGCCGTGGTCTTGACCTCCCAGTCGGCGCGGGCATGAGGCCAGACGAGCCAGGTCGCGTGGTGGGGCTCCCACTCCGCGGGCATCCGGAAGCCGGCGCCGCGCGGCGCCGGCGCCGCTTCCCGGCGGGACGGCGCGCGCCGCGGGTCGCTCATCGCGCCTGCTGGACCTTGTGCGGCGGGTCGTCCAGGTAGCGCCGCGTGATCGGCGCGTAGGTGTCGATACGGCGATCCCGGAGAAACGGCCACGCCCGCCGTTGCTCTTCCAGGGCGCGGCGGCTGCATCGCGCGACCACCACGCCGGCAGTCTCTCCGTCCGCTCGGGCGATTACCCGGCCTCCGGGATCACTGACGAACGAGCCGCCCCAGAAGCGCAGGACGCCTGCTTCCGTCGTCTCCGCGCCGACACGGTTGACGGCTGCCACGTAGACCCCGTTCGCGATGGCGTGTCCCCGCTGCACCGTCATCCACGCGTCGCGCTCGGCGAGCCCGTCGCTATCCGGCTCGCCGGCGCCGATCCAACCGATCGCCGTCGGATAGAAGATGGCCTCGGCGCCCCGCAGAGCGGTCAGGCGAGCCGCCTCCGGGTACCATTGATCCCAGCAGATCAGCACTCCGATACGTGCGTGCCGGGTCTCGAAGACGCGGTAGCCGAGGTCGCCCGGCGTGAAGTAGAACTTCTCGCGGAACTGCGGATCGTCAGGCACGTGGACCTTGCGGTAGACGCCGAGCAGGTCTCCCGAAGCGTCGATCACGACCGCCGAATTGTGGTAGAGGCCGGCGGCGCGACGCTCGAAGAGCGGCACTATCAGGACGACGCCGAGCGCCCGCGCGAGCCGCGCGTAGCGCGTGGTGAGGGTTCCGGGAATCTCCTCGGCCAGATCGAAACAGGCGGCGTCTTCGCGCTGGCAGAAGTACGGCGTCGCGAACAGTTCCTGCAGGCAGACGATCTGCGCTCCCCGCCCGGCCGCGTCGCGGATGCCGGCCTCGGCCGCTTCGTGGTTGCCGGCGGTAAGCGGGTGGCAGGCCATCTGCACGAGACCGATGGAGAACTCGCCGGCCGCGGATGCCGGCGCGCTGTTCATGTCTCGTGTCCCCGCGACCGGACCGGCCTATTGCCCGGAGCCCAGTGTGTCGAGCTCACGCTCGGCATCGAAGCGATAGCCGGAGGCCGGAAACTCGTCGACGAGACGCTGGAACGCCTGCAACGCCTCGGCCGGCCTGGCGGCGAGGCGATACGACTGGCCGAGCCGCATCAGCACCGCGTCGACGGGGAACTCGGCGTCCGCGAGCCCGGATTCCGCTTCGAGCAGGTCAATCGCCTCCGCGTACTCGCCGGCCTGCAGATGCGTTTCGGCGCGTCCGAGACGGGCCATGCGCGCGTAGATGCCGTCGCCGGCGACCTCGATCAGGCGCTGGTACTGCGCGGCCGCTTCGGTGGTGCGGCCCAGGGCGCCGAGCGCAACCGCCGCCTGATAGCGGGCCACGATGCCCTGCTGCAGGCTCGGATACGCGTCAGCCGCCGCCAGCAGCCGCGGCACCGCGGTCTCGAGCTTGGCGGCCTCCGACGGGTACGCGTCCGCTCCGGCGGGCGCCTGTCCGTCCGCGGGAACGACCGGGGCATCCACCACCGCCATCGCGGACGCCAGCATCTCGCTGGCGCGCGAAGTGCGCCACTGTTGCCAACCGAATACCGACGCACCGGCAACCAGCACGCCGATGACGCTCACGGCGCCGACGGCCCACCGGCCTCTCCGCATCGACTCCAGCAGGGGCTGCAGCCCGGCGGCCAGTGGATCGGCCTTGAGATGGTGTCTCTCCGCTCTCTTCATGGTGTCATCATCGAGGGATCCTGGAATTCTAACAAAAGAGCGCGCCCGCCGGGGGCTTGGCGCTGCGACCGATGTGGTAGAGTAGCGCGCGGCGCGGCGGCCGGGAAGCGCATCGGTCCCGGCGGTTGCGCTGAATCTCTCGACGCGCCGACGTGGGCGCCTCGGCCCGGACTACCTGTTGACGTGATGAGTCACGACTCGCAAGAGCCGTCGAGACGCCAGTTCTTGCGTGCCGCGGGGTGCGCGCTTGCCGGCAGCGCGGTGCAGGCGCCTGCGCTGCTTCGCGGGCAGGAAGGCCCGACGCTGCTGCCGCCGTACGTCGCCGACGTCGACGGCAGCGGCGCGATCAACGCCTCCGACCGGGAGATCGTCAGCACCGCCCTGTACGCGCAGCGGGGGTTCGGTCTCACGCCGCGGCCGGGATTCGACTACCGGGCCGACGTGTTCGGACGCGCAGTCGTCGAGCCCCTGGTCGTCGATTCCGTCACGCATACCATCCAGCGCTACGGTGAATCGGCCATGCCGACGTCCCGCCGGCCGATCACCGTCGCCTGGCATTATGGCTGGTACAACACCTTCGACCGCCCTCCCGGCTCACAGACCGTCCGCTTCAAGGGGGGCAACTATCTCTCGGCCGATCCGGAAGTCGAAACGACCTTCCATGACTTGAAGAACGAGTTCGGCATCACGGTGGACGCCTTGAGCTGGATCCCGCGGCGCTTGACCACCGGTAACAATCGCAACTACTTCCGTGGATTCCTGCAGGCGCCGAACGTCGCCACCCGCCACGTCTGCCTGCTCTACGAGGACACGCTGGCGCTGCCCGCCACCGGCGGGCGAATCGGCTTTCTCGCGCCGGCCGTGCAGTCCAGTTTCCGCGACGACTTCGTCGCGATGGCCCGCTTTCTGAAAGACGTGCGCCGCGTCAGTCCGGCCCGTATCTTCGCTCTGGACGGCCGCCCGGTGATGTTCATCTTCGGCACGCACACCTGGGGACAGTTGCCTCTCGGCACGAGAGAAGCGTCCGCGATGCAGCAGACGATCGCGAGCGCACGACAGGACTTCGCCGACGTCTACGGGGAGTTCCCATACCTCGTCGGCGAGGAGATGCAACTGTCCTCGACCGGGCAGTTCTCGGCCGACCGCCGCACGCGCAGCCAGTTCTTCGACGCCATCTACATCTATCATCACGCCGCCAACATCAAGCAGGGCAGCGAGCAGCGGCTGCGGCTGTCGCCCTTGTACATCCAGAACCAGATCAGCACCCTCCGCACCACGTATGCCGCCGCCGCAGAAATCCGCAACCGTTTCACCGAGCGCAACCTCCTGGTCATCCCCAATCTGGCTCCCGGTTTCGCAAAATCGGGCCATCCGACGCTGGAGATCGGGCGCGGCGAGTACGCCGATTTCATGAAGCTCCTGAAGGGCATGCACATGGAGGAGCACATCCTGCGGTACTGGCCCGGCGAGCTCGGGCGGGCCGCGCTGCCGGCGCCGGTCTATGTCGTCGGGTCCTGGAACGAGGAGTTCGAAGGGCACTGCGTATGGCCCTTCGATTTCAACCTGTCGGTGCCGGCCGAATCGGTCGAGCAGCACGGCTTCGACATCTCCATGGCGCTCAAGGAAGTCTTCGGCTGGAATCACTATGCGTTTCGCGACATAGGCCCCACCGCGCCGGCCGGACCGGTCTGACGCCACGGCACTCCAGGTGCGCGCGCAAATCCTGGCGGCTGTCATCGTCGGCGTTACCGAGTGGCTGGCCAAGCGGTCCATCCGCGTCCGCCGACTGCTGACAATCATCTATGACCGGCTGTACGCCACGGAGTGGATGAACCGGCCGCCGGCCGCCCATTCGCGGTTCACGCCCGAACAGATCGTCGCCCGGACCGACATCTTCAACGCCGCCGCGGATCGCTACTTCGCCGAGCGAGAGGATCAGGGGTTCCTGCTGGGCAAGCCGTACACCGACGTCGACAACTTCGCGCGACGCTTCTTCGACATCGGCGTCGCCGCGCACTGGCTCCGCCTCGCCCCGGGCGACGTCGTGATGGAGCTGGGCGCCGGCACCTGCTGGCTGCTGCATTTTCTGAACCGGTACGGCTGCCCGACCATCGCCGTCGACGTCTCCCCCGCGGCGCTGGAGATGGGGCGCCAACTGTTCGAGCGCGACCCGCTGACCAACTGGGATCTCGATCCGCAGTTCCTCTCCTATGACGGGCACCGGATCCCGCTGCCCGATGGGCATGTCGACAAGATCCTCCTCTACGACGCCTTCCATCATGTCCCGAATCAGGAAGAAGTCCTGCGGGAGATGGCGCGCGTGCTCAAGTCCGGCGGCCTGGTCGTGATGTGCGAGCCGGCCCCGGGACACAGCCACACCAAGGAGAGCCGGGACGAGATGGACGCCTGGGACGTGCTGGAGAACGATATCGATGTGGAGACGCTGCAGCAGCGCGCCCTCGCCTCCGGATTCAGCAGGATGACCGTAGTCCCGATCGGTCTTCCGCTATCGGTGGAGGTGCCGGTGGGCGATCTGCGCGACTTTCTCCTGGGCCGCGAGCTCGGTCACTATTGGGGGTTGTGGACGACGGCGATGCGCACGACGACCTATATGGTCGTCTACAAGGGGGAGTTCCAGCCCACGACCCGCAACCCCGACAACCTGCGGGCCCGCATCGAGCCGGCCGCCCACCGCGAACGGCTGAGCGCCGGCGACCCCATCGAGTTCCCCGTGCGCGTCACCAACACCGGCGATACCCGCTGGCTGTCCGGCACACCGGATCGGCGCGGCACCACCCAGCTCGCCGCGAGTCTCCACCGCACCGACCCGGACACCTGCATCGACCCGAAGTGGTCGCGGACCCTGCTGCCGCGCGACGTCCCCCCCGGCGACCACGTGACACTGCACGTCGTGTTGCCGACCATCGAGACGCCGGGGGAATACCGGATCGAGTTCGACGTCATCGCCGAGCATGTCTGTGCGTTCGCCGAACGCGGATCTCCGACCGCCGACCTGCCCATGACCATTGTCTGAGCCGGATCCGCCGGGAATGGCGCGCGTGCCAGGATTCGAACCTGGGGCCTGCCGCTTAGGAGGCGGCCGCTCTATCCAACTGAGCTACACGCGCATGGAGGCCGCGGGCGCCGGGCCAAAAGCCCGGCATCCTGTGCAGCTTACACTGTCGCCCGGTCAGGACGGGGTCTCGCCCCCCGACGCCCGTTCGCGGAGCGCCGCCAGGCCGTTGCCGATACGGACGTACTCTTCGTAGCGCTCCTGGTAGGCCTGCAGCTTCTCGTCGTCGAGCGCGGACAGCCGCGCCCGTACCCCGGCCGGGGTATCCCCCGCCGCCCGCAGCTCGGCTTCGAGCGCGTTCGCCCGCTGCTTGAAGTCGGCGTCGTGCCGGCGCTCCCACGCCAGCCATTCCGCGGTCCAGCGCGCGTGCGCGTCGTCCACTACCGCGTGTGGAAACGGGAACGCCTCGCCGGTCTGCCGCTCGATGGCGCCGACCGCTTCCGGAAACAGACGCCGGGCGGTATCGGCGGCGCCGCGCCACGCCAGCAGGTCGCGCGGCTCGCTGCGCGCCGCGGCAGGGGACAGGCTCGTGAGCAGGATGGCGACCAGACGCTCGCGATGGTGCCGTCCAAGATCCCGGCGTGCGCGCTCCGCGACGAAGAGCACGACACAGATCAGTGCAACGATGAGAGCCTCGGTCATGCCGTCCCCACGAGGCCGCGTCCGGCGGGGAACTAGTAGTGCAGCGCCGCGAAGACGTCGTGGCCGGACAATCGGTCGCGGCCGCGCAGGGCGTCGAGCTCGACGAGAAACGCAAGCGCGTGCACCTCGGCGCCGCGCCCGGCGACGAGGTCGGCCGCCGCGCGCGCCGTGCCGCCGGTCGCCAGCAGATCGTCGACGATCAGAACCCGCTGCCCGCTACCCAGCGCGTCCTCGTGGAGCTCCAGGGTGTCGGTGCCGTACTCGAGAGCGTACTCCACACGGACCGTACGCGCCGGCAGCTTCCCCGGCTTGCGCGCCGGCACGAACCCCGCGCCGAGACGCTCCGCCACCGCCGCGCCGAAGATGAAGCCCCGACTCTCGATCCCCACCACCTTGTCGATTGCAGCTTCCTGAAACGGCTCGACGAGGCACGCGATGGCCCGGCGCAGTCCCCCGGGGTCGCCGAGAAGCGTCGTTATGTCCTTGAACAGGATGCCCGGCTTCGGAAAGTCCGGCACCTCGCGGATCAGGCTCTTCAGCTCTTGCATCTCTCGGGTCGCGGCTCCGTCAGGTGCGAACCACGAATCCTCCGGTCGCGTCCAGCGGCGCAACGTCTTCGACGGTGATGCCGAGCACCTTCGACAGCCGGGAACCCCGGTGCAGGGCGCGCTCGAATCGGTCCATCGCTTCGCGGTCGCCCTCGCCGACCGCCTCCACCCGCCCGTCGGCCAGATTGCGCACGAAGCCGCGCACGCCTTCCCGCCGAGCCGCCCCGGCTGCGAACGCACGGAACCCGACGCGCTGTACGCGGCCGCTCACGAGCAGACGTCTGGTCACCGTCATCGTCGGGATTGCCCGCCGGGCGCCGTGATTATAGCCGACCGGCGCGGTGTGCTTCGCCGCGGTCGGGAATCCGGTCGTCCCGGCCGGCGCATATGCTAACCTGCCTTGCCATGGAGGTTCCCATGAGATCCGTAGTCTGTCTGTTGGCTGCCCTGTTGCTGGCCGCTCCCGCCGGAGCGCAGTTCACCGAGGTCGGTTCGCTCGACTTCCCGACGTCCGCGCGTTCCGAAGAAGCGCAACGCCACTTCCTGCGCGGCGTGGCCATTCTCCACAGCTTCGGCTGGAAGCAGGCCATCGAGCAGTTCCAGGCGGCGCAGGCCATCGAGCCGGACTTTGCGCTGGCCTACTGGGGCGAAACGCTGAGCTACAACCACCCGCTCTTCGGCGGCGGCCCCAACCTCGACGAGGCCAGTCCCCGCGCGGTGCTCGCACGCCTGGGTCCGACCCGCGCGGCACGCGCCGCCAAGGCGCCGACCGACCGGGAGAAGGGCTTCCTCGAAGCGGTCGAGGTGCTGTGGAGCGATGAGGGCGCCTACGACGAGCGGCGCGTCGGCTACATGGAGGCGATGGGCCGGCTCTACGACCGCCATCCCGACGACCACGAGGTGGCCACCTTCTACGCGCTGTCGATGCTGGCCGGTTCACGGGCGCTCGGCGATCAGTCGTTGCGGCTCGAGGTGCGGGCGGGCAACATCGCGATGAAGGTCTTCCACGCCAATCCGGACCATCCGGGAGCGCCGCACTACACGATTCACGCCTTCGACGACCCGATCCACGCGCCCCTGGCGCTCGACGCCGCACGCCGTTACGCCGAGATCGCGCCGGCCGTCTCGCACGCGCGTCACATGCCCACCCACATCTTCATCCAGCACGGCATGTGGGATCTCGTTTCGAACCACAACCAGTCGGCCCACGACGCGGCCCGCGCCCTGTGGGAGCCGGGCGACAGCGTCGGCGACGCCGTCCACTCGCTCGACTGGGGCCAGTACGGCGACCTGCAGCGCGGCGACTACGACAAGGCGCAGGTCTGGATCGAGCGCCTGGAGCAGCTCATCGACGAGAGCGACGGACAGGCCCGCGCGGTCAGCACCCTGCCCCTGGTGAACGCCCGGTACGTGGTCGAGACCGAGCGGTGGCGCACCGAGCCGATCACCGAGGACTCGTCCATGCACGAGCTGCTGGCCACCGGACTCAGCGCCGTGCGCAACGGTGATCTGACGCTGGCGCGCCAGGCCGAGGCGGCGCTCGCGGCGCGGGCCGCGGACGGCGGGACGCAGGACCGGATCGCCCACAAGGAGGTCGCGGCGTCGATTCTGGCGGCGGAGGGCGACCAGGATGGGGCGACGGCGGCGATGGACGAGGCGATTGCCGTCGTCGAAACGCTCCGACTGCCCAACGGCGCAGCCAGCCCGGTCAAGCCCCCCTACGAGCTGTACGGAGAGATTCTGCTGCAGCTCGGCCGCCCCGCCGAAGCGCTGGCGAAGTTCGATACGTCGCTGCTGCGGATGCCGAATCGCATGCGCTCCCTGCTCGGAGCCGCCCGCTCGGCCGCCGCGAGTGGAGACCGGGTCACGGCCCGGGAGCGCTACGGCGCGCTCGTCGATTTCTGGGTGGGTGCGGCCGACGAGCCGGGCTACGCCGAGGCGCGCCAGTTCCTGGCG
Organism: Acidobacteriota bacterium; assembly: GCA_011523485.1. The sequence goes on along the minus strand of WTGR01000177.1, from coordinate 5,565 downwards.
GCGACGAACGAGAACTGATGCAAGCGCCGTGGTCGACCGTTGCCGGTCCTGCGCACCCGATGCGCTCGGCCGGCAACGGGCCGCGGCACATCTCTTTGCCGCCCCCCAAGCGGCGGCGTGGCCTAGTCGTTACGGAAGATTGGTGCGAAAGCGGGAAGGAAGTGGTCGGGGCGAGAGGATTTGAACCTCCGACCCCTCGGTCCCGAACCGAGTGCTCTACCAGGCTGAGCCACGCCCCGACACGGACCCCATTGTAACACCACTGGCGGCCAGCGGGCGGCGGTGCCGAGCGGCCGGGCCCGGTCCAGGCCCGCCGGCGTGTCGGTATGCGGGAACTCACCCACCCTGCCGTCCGCTCTCAGGCCGGTCGATGCGCCCCGCGGCGCCCCGCTGGTATTCTCCGCCATGCTCAGGAACGTCTGCCCCTTCGACGCCGTGCTGCTGATCAGCTTCGGCGGACCGCTGCGCCGCGCCGACATCCGGCCGTTCCTGCAGAACGTGCTCCGGGGACGACGGGTGCCGCCGGCCCGCGTCGAAGCGGTGGTGCAACACTACGAGTTGTTCGACGGCGTGTCGCCGCTCACCGCGATCACCCGGCGGCAGGCGGAGGGGTTGCGCGCGCGTCTCGCCGCGACCGGCCCGAAGCTGCCGGTCTTCGTCGGCATGCGCAACTGGCACCCGTTTCTCGACGATACCCTGGAGGAGATGGCGGCGGCGGGGATCGAACGGGCGCTCGGCATCGTCCTGGCTGCACACCACAGCTACTCGAGCTGCGGGCAGTACCGCCAGAACGTCGCGCAGGCCCGGCAGGAGCTGCGGGCGCGCGCCGCGGCCGACGTCGAGGTGCTGTTCGCGCCCGGCTGGCACACGCACCGAGGGTTCGTCGAAGCCAACGCCCGACGGATCGATGCCGCCCGACGCCAGCTTCCCGACGCCGTGCGGCAGGCCGCCCGCATCGTGTTCACCGCACACAGCATCCCGACGGCGATGGCGGCGGCGTCTCGCTACGAGACGGACCTGCGGGAGACGGCCGAACGCGTGGCGGCCCGCCTGGAGACCGACGACTGGGTGTTGGCGTACCAGAGCCGGAGTGGACGGCCCGAGGACCCCTGGCTGGAGCCGGACGTCTGCGAGTATCTCCGCACCGCGCACGACCGCGGCCTGCGCGCGGCGGTCATCGCTCCCATCGGGTTCGTGGCCGATCACATCGAGGTGCTGTACGACCTCGACACGGAAGCGGTCGAGGTCTGCCGCGACCTCGGCCTGCCGATGCGCCGCGCGGCCGCGGTCAACGACCACCCCGCCTTCATCGACACGCTGGCCGACGTGACGCAACGCGCCTGCGAGCAGGCCCGCTGCCGGCGGCCGTTGCCGATCGTGCCCGCTTCGCCGCCCGCCCGCCTCGAGCCTCCGCCGCCGGCGCGCTGACGGAACGGGCAGCGCGGCGTCACCGCCGCGGTGCGGTCCGGACTCTACGCGACGGCCGCCGGCGCACAGTGCTTGTCGAACGCGGCGGTCAGATCCCGGGCGATGACATCGGCCTCGCGGTTCTCGATCTGGTGCCGCTCCATCATGTAGATCAGCTTGCCGTCCCGCAGGAGGGCAACGGCGGGCGAGGACGGCGGATAACCGGTGAGGTACTCCCGCGCGCGCTGCGTCGCCTCGACGTCGGCGCCGGCGAACACGGTGGCGACCACGTCCGGCCGGGTCCCGTGCTGCAGCGCCAGCGCCACCCCCGGGCGTGCCCTGCCGGCCGCGCAGCCGCAGACGGAGTTGACCACCAGCATCAGGGTACCGGGCTGTCCGGCCACCGCGTCGTCCACGTCCTTGGCGGTCCGCAGCTCCTTGACGCCGAGCCGGGTCAATTCCTCGCGCATCGGGGCGACGAAAAACTCTGGATACACGTTCGGTCTCCTTTCGCGTTACGCGCGCCTGCTGGGGACGCGCGATTCGTCATCAACCGACAAGCGTAGCACGGTCCGCCGCGCTCCGCTCGGTCAGCCGGCGGTTGAACGCCCGGAGAACTGCCAGTGCGATGCCCCACTGCGCCACGCAGGTGCCGACGCTGTATACCCGCAGGGGATTCCACCAGCCCTCCGGGTCGTACACCGTCGCTGCCTGATACATCCACCAGCCGAACATCGCCGCGAACTCCACCGGCACCAGATATTTCAGGATCCACGCCCAGATCCGACCGACCCGGCGCCCCGACGAGTGGGTGTTGACGAGCTCGTCGCGGAAGCGGTCGACCCCGTAGCGCAGGGTCGCAATGGCGATGAACACCCCGCTGACCATCAGCGCCAGCCCCCAGACCCAGTCCTGGTTCTCGAAGACCGCGAGGCTGACCGCCGACGGCAGGCCGCAGACGACGGCCGCGCCGACCACGAGCGGCACCGCGCGAGACCGGGCGGCGCCCGCGTCGATGAGCACGCGCGTCCCGAGCTCCACCATCGCGATCAGCGACGAGAGTGCGGCGCAGAACATGGCCAGGAAGAAGAGCGGCAGGAAGAGCTCGCCGGCCGGCATGCGGGCGAACACCTGGGGAATCCAGATGAAGGTGAGTCCGGTGTTTCCCGCGGCCAGCGCCTCGCCCGCCTCGCCCGCCGGCAGGATGGCGAAGGCGGCCGGCAGGATCGCCATCGCGGCGAGCAGCGACGCCACGTTGTTGCCCAGACCGATCGTCGCGGCGTTGGTGACGACGTCGTCGCTCTCGCGCACGTATATGGCGTAGCAGAGAATGAGCCCCCACCCGGCGCCGGTCGACCACGCCGACTGAGTCAGGGCCTCCAGCCAGGTCCGGTAGTTCGTCAGGGCGCTCAGATCCGGGGTGAACAGATAGGCCAGTCCCTCGCCGGCTCCCGGCAGCGTGACCGCCCGCGCCACGGCGAACAGCAGCAGCACGAACAGCAGGGGGATGAGTATCCGGTTCGCCCGCTCGATGCCGCCGATCACGCCGCGCGCCACGACGAACCCCGCGCCGGCCACCGCCAGCACGTGAAACAGCACCGGCTGCCACACCGACGTGCTGTACGCATCCCAGTAGGCCGCGGCGTCGGCGCCGGCGAGTTCGCCCGTCGATGCCGCGACCGCGTACTTCAGCATCCACCCGGTGACGACCGAGTAGTAGAACATGATCATCACGCTCGTCACCGCGACGAAGCCGCCCATCCACGCGGTCCCCCCCCCCGGTCAGCTTCGCGAACGCGCCGATCGGCCCCCGGCGCGCGCCCCGGCCGAGCCCGAACTCGGCGATCAGCAGCGGAATGGACCAGGCGAACAGGAACAGCAGCCACGGAATGAGGAACGCGCCGCCGCCGTTCTGGGCCGCGATACGCGGAAAGCGCCACAGGTTGCCGGTGCCGACGGCCATTCCGAGACCGGCCAGGATGATGCCCCAGCGCGAGGAGAAGAAATCGGACGTCTTCATCGAATGCTCCTGATGCGTTGCATCTACAGTGTAGGCGGAACCGCCGCCGTCGCCACGCCGGCGGTTCCGCATCCGGCTCGAGGGTCGCATCAACTGCACTCATGTCCGCGGCCTGCCGCCGTCCCGCCATCTCGCCTACGCGGCGCAGGCCATCCCGCGGAGCGCCTGGACGAACCTGGAGTATCTCGCCGGGATCGCACCGGCCGCGGAGACCTTCTCGCTCGGCGACGGCGAAACGCGCCGCATCTCCCTCCCGTTGCGCGCGAATCCCTGGCGCCCCGAAACGTCTCGCTGGCTCGGCGCTTTCGGCCCATCCCCCGCTCCAGGAGTCTGCGCCGCGGAACTCGCTCCGTTGCGTTCTACGGTGCAGACGCCTGGCCCGACAATCGTCGCCTGCGCCTCCGATTGCCGCCGGCAGCCGTCGCGACCGTCGGGAACCTCGGCCGAGTCTTATACGTCTCATATCAATGTATATAGTCGGGGCGACGCATCATGAGCGACATCCTCTTCATCAGCACGGCTTCGCGCCTGCTGGGCATGCATCCGCAGACGCTCCGCAAGTACGAGCGACTGGGGCTCGTGCGCCCCGACCGCACCGTCGGCAGCATGCGGCTCTACTCGACGGAACAGATCGAGCGCCTGCGCTTCATCAAGCATCTGGTCGACGAGCGCGGGATCAATCTCGCCGGCGTGCGGCACCTGCTCGCGGTGGCCGACGCGGTGCAGCGGCTCCGGCCGCTCGCCGGCGGCGATGCGCTGAACAGACGCGGCGGGCATCGCCGCCTCCTGCGGGAGCTGCAGCATCTGAGCGATCTGGTCGGCCTGCCGTGAGCACGGAAGGACGCCTGCGGTCGACGGCTCGAGGACCATTGCCATGAACATCAATCGACTGACCGAAAAGGCCCAGGAGGCCGTCGTCGCGGCCCAGCAGCTCGCCGAGCGGGCGGGGCATCCGCAGATCGAGCCGGAGCACCTGCTGCTGACCCTGATCGAGCAGCACGAAGGCGTCGTGCCCGCGCTGCTGCAGAAGCTCGCAGTGGATCCGGCGTCTCTGGCCGCCGCCGCCCGCGCTGCCCTGGACCGGCTGCCCGCGGCGACCGGCGGCGCGCCCCCGGCGCCCTCCGCCCGCCTCCGCGGCGTCCTGACCACCGCGAGCGGCGAGGCGGAGCGCCTGACCGACGAGTACGTCAGCACCGAGCACCTCTTCCTGGCCCTGGCGACCGAGCAGGGAGCCGCCCCGGTGGCCGGCCTGCTGTCCGAGCACGGGGTCGGCAAGGACCGGCTCTACGAGGCGCTGACCGCGGTCCGCGGCTCCCACCGGGTGACCGACCAGCATCCCGAAGGGAAGTACCAGGCGCTCGAACGCTACGCCCGCGATCTGACCGCGCTGGCCCGCGGCGCCAGGCTCGATCCCGTCATCGGCCGGGACGAGGAGATCCGGCGGGTCATACAGGTGCTCTCGCGCCGGACCAAGAACAACCCGGTCCTCATCGGCGAGCCGGGCGTCGGCAAGACCGCGATCGTGGAGGGCCTGGCCCAGCGCATCGTGCGCGGAGACGTGCCCGAGGGACTCGACGACAAGCGTCTGGTCGCCCTCGACATGGGGGCCCTCATCGCCGGCGCCAAGTACCGCGGCGAGTTCGAAGAGCGCCTCAAGGCGGTGCTCAAGGAGATCACCGACGCCGACGGCCGCATCGTGCTCTTCATCGACGAGTTGCACACGGTGGTCGGCGCGGGCGCGTCCGAGGGCGCGATCGACGCCTCGAACATGCTCAAGCCGCTGCTCGCCCGGGGCGAGCTGCACACCATCGGGGCGACGACCCTCGACGAGTACCGCAAGTACATCGAGAAGGACGCGGCGCTCGAGCGTCGCTTCCAGCCGGTGCTCGTCGCCGAGCCGACGGTCGAGGACACCATCAGCGTCCTGCGCGGCCTGCGCGAGCGGTACGAGATCCACCACGGGGTGAAGTTCAAGGACGCCGCCCTGGTCGCCGCCGCGGTGCTCTCGAACCGCTACATCAGCGACCGTTTCCTGCCGGACAAGGCCATCGACCTGATCGACGAGGCGGCCTCGAAGCTGCGCACCGAGATCGACTCGCTGCCGGTGGAGCTCGACGAGGTCGAACGCCGCATCATGC
>WTGR01000627.1 GCA_011523485.1 Acidobacteriota bacterium | reverse complement strand
GCAGGATGCCGTCCCGCGACCGCACCTTGTCCAGCTCGCGGCGCGCGATCGCGCGGATGGTCGTCCGGTCCAGCGGCGCGAACGGCACGATGCGGTCGATCCGGTTGAAGAACTCCGGCCGCACGAACTCCTGGACCCGATCGACGAAGTGCCGCTCCGACTGCGCAAGCCGATCGTCGGCGGCCCCGAACCCCGGGCCGGCGCGCCCGAACGAATCCACTCCCAGGTTCGACGTCATCAGCACGATGGCGTTGGCGAAGCTCGCCACCCGGCCGGCCCCGTCGGTCAGGCGGCCCTCGCCCAGGACCTGCAGCAGCAGATCGAAGAACGACGCGTGCGCCTTCTCGAACTCGTCGAGCAGGACCACCGAGAAGGGCTGCTCGCGGACCTTCGCCGTCAGCAGTCCCTCCGCGGCGAAGGAGCCGCCGATCAGGCGGTCCACCGAGGGCCGGTCGACGTACTCGCTCATGTCGACGCGGATCATGCGGGCCGGGCTCCGATACATGAACTCGGCCAGGGCCTTGGCCATCTCCGTCTTGCCGACGCCGGTCGGCCCGATGAACAGCATCGAGCTGATGGGCCGGCCGGCCGGGGTCAGCCCGGCCTTGACGGTGGCCAGCACGTCGACCACCAGGTCGACCGCCCGCGGCTGCCCCATCACCCGGCCCGAGAAGAAATCGCGCGCCTCCCCGAGCCGTAGCGGTTCGTCGCCGTCGAGCAGGAAGCGCGGCAGGCCGGTCTCGGCGGCGAACGCCGCCACCACGTCCCGCTCGGTCAGCATCTGCGCCGCCGCCTCGCCCGGCGGCGGCAGCAGGTTCTTCAGGAACCGCAACGGCCGGCCCGGGTGCGCCGAGCAGGTGGCGAACCGCCGGTGCACGCGGTCGATGGCCTCGATGGCCTCGCCCGACATCGAATCGGCCCGCTCGCCGGCCGCGCGGCGCAGGATCGCACGCGACTGCTCGCCGGTCGGCTGCGCGATCTCGATGCGCTGCAAAGCCGCCAGAAGCTGCGGCTCCTCCCGCTCGATGACCGGGATCTGCTCGGGTACGCACTCGGTTATCACCTGCAGGTCGCCGCGCTCGACGTGCGGGCGAAAGAACGCCGCGAGCCCCTCCTCGTCGAGACTCCCCTTGCCGACGCCCAGCAGCTCGACGAGGCTCTCGACGTGCAGCACGGCACCGGTCGCGGACGCCTCCTTCACGATCTTCCGGCAACGCTCCTGCCACATCCCGTAACCCGACATCCCGGCCACGATCCGCGCGCCGCTGGTGGACCAGAACGGCGTCGCTTCCAGCCGGAACTCGCGGCGGCGGGCCACCAGCTCGCGCACCACCGCGGTCTTACCCACGCCCGAGGGCCCGACCAGCAGGACGCCGGGACGATGCTCGCCCGACAGCGCCTCGGCCAGTCGTGCGACGGGCCCCGACACCTCGAATGCGCACCCGACCAGGCCCGGCGTCAGCTCGGTCGCCACCGCCTCCAGCTCGGACTTCGACGGCTTCCGGGGGTCTGCCTCCTCCCGATCCTCCAGCGGCGACCGGGCCCTCACCGCCACCCGCGATTCGATCGCGTCGATGCCGCGGGTGCGCTGCAGCTCGACGAGCTTCCGCAACGACTTCGCCACGCCGCGGCGAACCAGCGCCGCGCGAATCTCCTGCGGAAGCTTCTTCTCGAGACCGCGGGCGGTGGCCGCCACCGCCTCGATGCCCAGGACCGGCACGCAGGCGATGTGCGCCTCTTCGCCGTGCTCCCAGTGGACGTACTGGAACGTCAGGGTGACGGGCTCCCGCCAGCCGATCGTGGCGCGCGGCGGCGACACCTCGATGTCGATCTGCGCCGTCCGGGGCGCGCCGGCGGCGCGGTACCTATGAATCTCCTTCGCCGGTACCGCTTCCAGGGCCGTCCGCACGTGGTTGCCCAGCACCTCCACCAGACGGGACCGGTCATCGCCGAGGGTGGAGACGTCGGGGAAGAAGAGCGGCTCGGCGAGCAGCAGGTCGTCCAGGGCCTGGATGAGGGAGAAGTAGCGGAAGTCGAGGGTGGACATCGTCCAGAATCATGATAGCCGGTGGTCCTCACCGCATTTCGTCGAGATCGGGTGCACGACGTGCGCAACATCATTGGTGAGATGAGCGTCAGGCAGCGTTTGCAGTCTTGATCTACTCGCCCGTCATGTATGAGAGGTGACGGCACGCCCGGACGACGGCGCCATGTCTTCAGACTACGGACGGCATGCGCCCTCGATGCACGAGCCGGGAGGGATTGTCGCGCCTGACCGGGTACGAGCCTTTGTCGCGGATCGTGCGGCGGCGCCCGCTACTGTGCGGGTTCGGCCGAAGGGATGACGGCCCGCTCCAGCGTGTCGAGGCGCTGGTCGATGCGGGCGAAGCCCTGCTCGATGGTGCGCATGCGCGTGTCGAGGCGATGGTAGTTCTCCAGCATCTCCTCGCGCAGGCCGTCGATCCGGACTCCCAGTTCCGTCCGGAGATTCTCGATTCGGTTCTCGACGTTGTCGATCCGGCCGCCCAACTCGGTGCGCACGCTGCGGACTTCGGTTTCGACGTTGCCGATGCGGTTGATGATCAGGCCGCCCAGCGCGATTGCCGCTGCGAGGATCGTGCCGATGACGGCCTTTGTGTCCGTTGTCATCGTTTCGACTCTACCACTTCGCTGGAAGCGTCGTTTGGCCGCGGTGAAAGAAGACGATAGTCCGCATTCGGAACGCTTCAGTGCGTCAAGGCATGCATCACGTAGTTGACGCCGAACTTGTACGCCTCGTTGGTCACGTCGACGGCGTACCAGCCGGTGTCGGAAAACTCCCAGTATTCCCCGATGTCGTTCTCGTAGTTGGCGATGGCGTACATCCGGCCGGACGGGTCGTTGTCCTCGAAGAAACCCCAGAAGGTGGGGGGCGGCCCGTACATCGGCGCCATCTCGAGCGTCTCGATGTCGAAGAAGGAATGGAAGATCGGATGCGAGATGTCGAGCTCGATCGGCCGGATGCCGGGCAGCGCGCGCGTCATCTGGGCGGTGAGGTTCTCGAAGTGCCAGCCGGTGAAGTCGTCGAAGATGACGAAGCCGCCCTTGAGCAGGTAGTTGCGCAGGCCCTCGATCTCCTCGTCGGTCGGCTGCCAGAAGCCCGGCTCGGCCATGTAGGCCACCGGGAAGCGGGTCAGCTCGGGATCGTCGAGCGGGAGCACGTTGCCCCCGTTCGGCGCCAAGTAGATGTCGAGGTCGCTGATCTCCTCGACGATTCGGCCGAAGTTCCGCTCGGCCCGCGGGTAGTCGTGGGCCCACTTGATGTCGCGCCGGAACAGGCCGCTCCGCAGGCCCCAGTTCATGTCGTAGCGCAGCCGCACGAACGTGAACCGGCCGTCGTAGGCGACGTTGCCCGGCAGGACGTCGGCGCCGGCCATGCCGGCGGTCGCGGCCAGGGCGGCGAGCACCAGGGCGCACGCGGCCGCTCCCATGGCCGGCCTGGTCACCGAGAGTCGGCGGTTTCTCCTCATCGCGGATCCGCGGCTTCCCTGGCCGCCTCCAACTGCCGAATCTGCCGGCTCTTCAACGCCAACTCGATCAGCAGCCGCTCGAGCTCCGCCTCGTACTGCTCCTGGTCGGCGCCCCCGCGCAACACCCGCAACTCGTCCACGCGCGCCTCGATCTCGGCCCGCTCCAGGTACAGCGGCCGCAGTTCCGGATCGTCGGGGAACGCCATCCGCGCGGTGGCGAGATCCTCGCCCGCGCTGAGGAAGGCGGTCCGGGCCATCATGCCGTCGCCGGACAGCGGATCCGGCGTGTCCGTGCCCACGCCGTCGCCGTTGTCGTCGAGCAGGGCGTGCTCGGTCAGCAGGATTCCCTCGGCCTCGAAGGCGGCCACCACGCGCTGGCGCGCGTACACGAACGCCTCGAGCATCGACACCCGCTCGTTGCGATCCTGGTCGGCCTCTCCCTCGCCGTCGGCGAACGCCTCGACGAAGTAGCCCCCGAAGAGGGTCGCGTTCCACTCGCGGCCGTTCCGCGTCGCGGTCATCACGACACGGTTCTCGCCGGAGAGCGCCTCGAGGAAGGGACCGCTCGCGCTGGCGGTGTTCACGAACGTCACCCGCCGGCGGCCCAGCCGGTCGAGCAGCGGGGCGAAGTCCTCGGCCGACGGATCGCGGCGCGGCAGGTTGAGGCGTGCGCGGTCGGTGAAGCTGCCGTGGCCGAAGATGACGATGGCGACGTGGTCGGCCGGGCCGGCGCGCCCGGCGATCGACT
>WTGR01000729.1 GCA_011523485.1 Acidobacteriota bacterium | reverse complement strand
GAACCTGGCGCTGATTACCGACGCCTACGAGCAGGGCGTCCTGTCGATCCTCGACCTGATCGATGCGCAGAACGCGGCGCTGGTTGCGGAGCAGAGCGCGGCGACCGCGGTCTACGATTACCTCATCGACCTGATGGACACGCATCGCGCCAGCGGCCGGTTCGGCCTGTTCATGGAGCCGGCGGGGCTGGCCGCGTTCGCCGATCGCCTGCGCGCGTTCTTTCGGGACGCGGGCTACGAGCCGCGTTAGGAGTCCGTGGTGAAACCCCGCGCAGCACCGAGAGCGGCGAGACGCCCGCGTGGCAAGGCGCGACGAGGAAGCATATTGGGCATATTCGACCCAGGAGCAACGCCGTCCACGCGGGATGCGCCGCCGCTCGAATCCAGCGGGGGTCCTGCCGCGGGCTCCCGGGCCGTGAACAACACGGAAACGAGAGCGACCTGGCGTGATGGACTCCGTAGGCCGCTCGCCGTGCTCGTTGCCGCGGGGCTGGCGACCTGCGCCTGCAGCGAGCCGCCGCCCCCGGCCGAGCCGGTCGTTCGCCCGGTGCGGTACGTCACCGCCCAGGTCACCGGCGGGCAGCGGACGCGCACCTTCTCGGGCGTGGCGCGTGCCGGCTTCGAGTCCTCCCTGAGCTTCCGTGTCGCCGGCACGATTGCCCGGCTCGACGTCGAGGTGGGCGACCGGATCCGGGCCGGCGCGCCCATCGCCGAGATCGACCCGGTCGACTACGAGCTGCAGGTGCGGGAGGCCGAGGCGTCGCTGCGGCAGGCCGAGGCGCGCGCGGGCAACGCCGAAGCCGATCTGCGCCGCGTGCGCAGCCTCTACGAGAACGACAACGCGGCGCGTACCGATCTCGACGCGGCGACCGCCGCCGCCGATTCGGCGGCGGCGCAGGTCGAATCGGTGGCGCAGCGCCTGGACCTGGCCCGCCGGCAGGTCGACTACACGCGCCTGACGGCGCCGGCCGCGGGGGCCATCGCGGACGTGCTGGCCGAGGTGAACGAGAACGTGTCGCCGGGACAGCCGGTGGTGGTGCTGGCCTCCGGCTCGGCGCCGGAAGTCGGCTTCGCGGTGCCGGAGGCGCTGATCCGCGAGGTCCGCGAGGGCATGCCGGTAAGGGTCGGCTTCGACGCGATTCCGGGCGCGCGGTTCGACGGCCTTGTGACCGAGGTGGGCGTCACCACCACCGCCACCGGAACGACGTTCCCGGTGACGGTCCGCCTGGGTGCCGGCGCTTCCGACATCCGCTCGGGAATGGCGGCGGTGGTGGACATGGTCCTCGGGGACGCGGAGGCGCCGGATCGGTTCATCCTGCCCGGGCACGCGGTCGGGGAGGATCGCGGCGGCCGGTTCGTCTTCGTGGCCGAGCCGTCCGCGGACGGGCCGGCGGTGGTGCGCCGGCGGCCGGTGACCGTCGGCGCCTTCGCCGTCGGCGGTCTCGAGGTGCTCGACGGTCTTGCCGAGGGGGAGCGAGTCGTCGTCGCGGGCGTCAACCGCCTGCAGGATGGTGACGAGGTGCGGCTCGACGCCGCCGGGGCGCCCTGACCATGGACCTGACGCGCGCGGCCATCGAGAAGAACCGCATCACCGCGGTGGCCCTGCTGCTGGTGCTTGCCGGGGGGCTGTCTGCGTACGGCGGGATGTCGCGGGCCGAGGATCCCGGTTTCACCATCCGCGCGGCCCAGGTGCTGACGCGCTTTCCGGGCGCCAGCCCGGAGCGCATCGAGCAGCTCGTCACCGATCCGATCGAGGAGGCGATTCAGGAGCTCCCGGAGATCGACTTCATCTCCTCGACATCGAAGACCGGCGTGTCCATCGTCATGGTCAACATCCGGGACGAGTTCGACGACATGCGGCCGATCTGGGACGACCTGCGCCGCAAGGTGGAGCGGGTGGCGCCGGACCTGCCGGCGGGCGTCATCGGACCGCAGGTGAACGACGAGTTCGGCGACGTCTTCGGCATCGTGGTCACCCTGACCGGCGACGGGTATTCGTACGCCGAACTGAAGCAGGTGGCCGACGAGGTCCGCGACGAGCTGCTGCGGGTGCCCGACGTCGCCAAGGTGGACATCTACGGGGCGCAGGACGAGCGGATCTTCGTCGACTACGACAACGCGCGGCTGGCCGAGCTGGGACTCTCGCCGCAGCAGCTCCGATCGATCCTCGACAGCGCCAACATCATCATCCCCGGCGGCAGCATCCGCACCGGGGTGGAGCGCGTCGCGCTCGAGCCGACCGGGAACTTCGAGTCGGTCGCCGACCTGCGGCGGACCGTGGTGACCCTGCCCGGCCGCCCGGAGATCGTCTTCCTGGAGGATCTGGCCGAGATATCCCGCGGCTACGCGGATCCGCCGTCGAGCCGGGTCTACGCCTCGGGCGTTCCCGCGCTCGCGCTGGGGATCGCCATGCGCGACGGCGGCAACATGATCACGCTGGGGGAAGGGGTCACGCGCGAGATCGAGCGCCTGCAGGCGGTCTATCCCATCGGCGTCGACTTCGATGTGGTCGCCTTCCAGCCGGAGAGCGTCGAGCGCAAGGTGCGGGAGTTCATGGTCAATCTCGGGCAGGCGGTCGCCATCGTCCTGGCCGTGATGCTGCTCTTTCTCGGTCCGCGCACCGGGCTGGTGGTGGCGAGCCTCGTGCCGATGGCGATGATCGCGTCGCTGCTCGTGATGGCCTTTTTCGATATCGGGCTCGACCAGATGTCGCTGGCCGCCCTGATCATCGCGCTCGGCATGCTGGTGGACAACGCCATCGTGATGGCCGAGTCGATCATGGTCCGGATGGCGGCGGGCCGGCGCCCGGTGGAGGCGGCGGTGGGCTCGGCGCGCGAGCTGCGCGTCCCGCTGTTGATCTCGTCGCTGACCACGGCGGCGGCGTTCCTGCCCATCTCGCTGGCGCAGTCGACCACCGGGGAGTACACCGCACCCCTCTTCAAGGTGATCACCATCGCGCTGCTCTCGTCGTGGCTGCTCGCGCTGACGATGACGCCGCTGCTCTGTGTGCTCTTCCTGCGGGTCCGGCCGGTCGCGGCGGGCGCGCGTTTCGCAGGACGCTTCTACCGGGCCTATCGGGAGCTGCTCGTCAACTGCCTGCGGCGTCCCGCGCTGACCCTGGCCGCGATCGCCGGCGTCTTCCTGCTGGCGATGCAGGGCTTCCGGATCATCCCGAACATCTTCTTCCCGCCATCGGACAAGGCGATCTTCACCGCGGAGTACGAGCTGCCGGCCGGCACCTCCATCGAGCGGACGCTGGAGGTGGTCGAGACGGTGGACCGCTTCGTCGCCACGGAGCTCCGGGCCGGCGCCGGAGAGGCGGCCGAAGGGGTCACCAACTGGGCGACGTTCGCCGGCAACGGCGGACCACGCTTCTACTTGGCGCACAACCCGTCGCCGGCCAACCCGCAGCTCGCCTTCTCCCTGCTGAACGCCACGAGCCGAAGCGTCATCACCGACGAGCTGATTCCGCGTATCGCCGCCTTCTGCCGCGAGCGTTTCCCCGAGCTCGACGTCACGCTCAATCCGCTGCAGCTCGGGCCGCCGGTCAGTGCCCCGGTCCAGGTGCGGCTGTCGGGGCGGGACCCGGATCGGCTGTTCGACCTCGTCGACGCGGTCAAGGCCCGGCTCCGGCCGATTCCCGGCGTCACGACGATCACCGACGACTGGGGCATGCGCAGCAAGAAGCTGGTCGTCGCCGTCGACCAGCCGCGCGCGCGGCGGGCCGGGGTGACGAGCCAGGACGTCGCCATCTCGCTGCAGACCGCGCTCAGCGGCTTCGAGACGACGCAGTACCGCGAGGGAGAGACCATCATCCCCGTCACGCTCCGCTCGACGCTGGCGAGCCGCACCGACGTGACGAAGCTCGACAGCCTGAACGTCTACGCCCAGGCGACCGGCGCGGCGGTGCCGCTGCTGCAGGTCGCCGACGCCTCGGTGGTCTGGGAGCCGTCGACCATCCGTCGCCGCGGGCGGCTCAAGACGGTCACCGTCTCGTCGGAGCTCGCGCCGGGTACGGTCGCCTCCGACGTGGTGGCGCGCCTGCGGCCCTGGCTCGACGCCGAGCAGGCCGGCTGGACGCCGGGCTATCGCTACGAGTTCGGCGGGGAGGAGGAGACCTCCGGACGGGCCAACCGGTCCATCGCCGAGCAGTTGCCGGTGGCCGGGCTGATCATCCTGCTGCTGCTCGTCCTGCAGTTCAACTCGGTCCGGCGGACCGCCATCATCCTGCTGACCATCCCCCTCGGCCTGATCGGCGTCGT
>WTGR01000778.1 GCA_011523485.1 Acidobacteriota bacterium | reverse complement strand
GTCTCCGAAGTCCGCGCGCAGCGTCGCCTCCTCGAGCCGGATCGCCGCCGCCAGCATGACGGCGAGGTACGCGAGCACGACGCCGGCCACGAGCGCCGAGGCGGCCGCCACGACGAAGCCGACGCCGATGATGGCCGAGCCGACGTACAACGGATGGCGCATCAGCCTGTACGGCCCCGACATCGTCACCTCGCGGCTCTTGACGAGATGGCCCGCCGCCCAGAACCGCAGCCCCTCCCCCACCAGCGCGATGGGGACACCGGCCGCGAGCGACGACCACGAGGGCCGCGCGCCGGCGAACGCCACCGCCGCGACGGCGAAGCCGGCGATCACGCGGCGGCGGGCGACCCGGAACAGGAAGCGGAGGAACGGGTCGGCGTCGAGATCAAGCATGTCGGGAGGCAGCCTCCCCGCTGCGTTCGAGGCGCCGCAGGCGCCGGTCGACGGCGGCGCAGACCCGCCCCACGGAGACGCCGTCGAGGCAGCCGGTTCGCTCCCGGCAGCGGCGCACCATGTGGACCTGGCGTCCGGTCCCGGCCCGCCGCACGGCGCAGGCGCAGTCCGCAAAGGCCGAGACGACCTCGTCGTCGGGCGACCACGGCCCGTTGCGGGCCGGATCGCTCGGGCCGTACAGGCCCACCACCGGGGTCCCGAGCGCGGCGGCGAGGTGCAGCGGTCCCGTGTCGCCCGACACGAGCAGGGCGCCGGCCCGCAGCAGCGCGGCCAGCTCGACGAGATCGGTCGCCGGCGCCAGTCTCGCCGCGCCGGCCGACGCCGCCACCACCGCGGCGGCGCGGGCCTCGTCCCCCGGCCCCCAGACAACCACGCACGGCCTGCCGTGCGCGCGGGCGACGTGCGCCGCGACCGCGCCGTAGCGCGCGGGCGGCCAGCGCTTGGTCGACCAGGCGGCGTTGGGGTTGATCAGGACGGAGCCGCGGGGTGGGTCGAGATGCCGCCGCGGCGCGTCCGCGGCGGGCGGCGCGTCCGCCCGGATCGGAAAGCGCCAGTCGCGGTCGGCCAACCCCAGCGCGCTCAGGATCCCCAGGTTGCGGTCGACGACGTGACGCGGGCGGCCCGGGTCGGCGCTCTCCGTGTGGAGCCAGCGCGCCCAGGGCTCGCGCAGGAAGGGCGTACTGAAGCCGACGACGCGGCGCGCGCCGCTCAGCCGCGCCACCAGCGCCGACTTGCCCAGTCCCTGCACGTCGAGGGCGACGTCGTACGGCACTGCCCGGAGCTCGCGGCGCAGCGCCGCCCAGCCCGCCGCCGTCCGGCCGCGGGTCCGCAGCACGACGCGGCGGTCGAGGCCCGGCACCAGGTCCAGCAGGGGGGCGCAGCGTTCCTCGATCGCCCAGTCGACGAAGGCGTCCGGAAACCCGCGCCCGAGAGCGGCGGCGACGGGAATCGCGTGGACGACGTCGCCGAGCGCCCCGAGACGGACGATCAGGATGCGCATCTGCTCGACCGGCCTATTCCGGGCGCGCGCCGGCGATCCGGCGCAGCAGGTCGCGCGTCGAGTGGTCCTTCGGATCGCCGACGATGGCGGTCCGCCCGCCGTAGGCGCGCACCACCTCGCGCTCCGGCACCGTCTCGGCGGTATAGTCGGTCCCCTTGCAGTGGACGTCGGGCCGCAGCCGCTTCAGCAGACCGGCGACCGACGCCTCCTCGAAGATCACGACGTAGTCGACCATCTCGAGCGCGGCCAGAATCTCGGCCCGCTCCGCGGCGGCCTGCACCGGGCGCCCGCTCCCCTTCAGCGCCGCCACCGAGGGGTCGGCGTTGACGGCGACGAGCAGGCGGTCGGCTTCGGCGGCGGCCCCCCGCAGGTAGCGGACGTGCCCGACGTGCAGGAGATCGAAGCACCCGTTGGCGAGCGCCACGGTGCGCCCGGCGGCGCGATGCGCCCGGACGAGCGCCGCCGCGCGATCGTGCGAGACGACCAGTCCCACCGAGCTCAGCGCTCCTCTCCCCAATCGGATGCGCGATCGGCCCGATCGGATGCGCGATCGGCCCGATCGGATGCGCGATCGGCCCGGATGGCCCGGATCAACTCGGCGCCGGTGACGGTCGCCGTGCCGCGCTTCATCACCACCAGGCCCCCCGCGTAGTTGGCGAGGCGCGCCGCTTCGTACAGGGACGCGCCGGCCGCGAGGGCGAGCGAGAGCGCCGCGATGACGGTGTCGCCCGCCCCGGTCACGTCGGCCACCTCGTCGGATCCGAAGATGCCGATGTGGTCGGTTTCCCGCCCGGGAACGAACACCGCCATGCCCCGGCTGCCGCGGGTCAGGACGACGCCGCCCGCCCCCGTCCGCTCCAGCAGCTCCCTGCCGGCCCGCTCGAGGCGCGCCGGATCGTCGCCTATCGGCCCGCCGAGCGCCTGCTCCGCCTCCGCCTCGTTCGGCGTGCACGCCGTGCACCCGCGGAAGGCGGCCAGGTTGTGGCGCGAGTCGACGAGCATCGGAATCGGCGGCCTGCCGCCGCCCGGCGCGAGATGGTCCCGGAGTCGGGCGAACAGCGCCGGCGTCACGAGCCCGGACCCGTAGTCGGAGCAGAGCACCGCGTCGCAGCCGTCGACGGCCCCGAGCGCCGCCTGGCCGAAGTCGGCGGCGGCCGCTTCCGCATCGCCGACCGACCGGCGATCGACCCGCACGATCTGCTGGCGGGCCGTGTGCCGTCCGCCGGCGAGAACACGGGTCTTGACCGGCGCCCGATAGCCCTCCGGCCGCAGCACGCGCGAGACGTCGACCGACGCCCGCAACCCGTCGAGCAGCTCCCGCTCGCCGGGACCGACGAGGCCCACGAGCCGGACCTCGCCCCCGAGGGCGCCGGCGTTGGCCGCCGCGTTGCCGGCGCCGCCGGGCACGACGGCGGTGCGGTCGTGCTCGAGGATCAGAACCGGGGCCTCGCGCGAGACGCGGGCCGGCCGCCCGTAGAGGAACTCGTCGGCGATGACGTCGCCGATCACCGCGATCCGCAGGCCGGCGAAGCGCTCGGCCAGACCGACGAGCCGGGGCGATGGATCGGCTTCGCGCCGCGGCGGGAACGCTCCTGGCGATGGACTCACGGTAGGACGTCCGGATTCTAGCCCGACATGGGTCACCTGCGGCTCCGATTGCCGCCCGACCGGGCCTGACTGGAAGTCTACGCCGTTCTACGGCGCAGACTCCTGGCCCGGGACCGTCGCCGAACGGGACCGCGCAGCCGGCGCCGGGGCGCGCCAGCGGCGGTGCATCCACAGCCACAGGTGCGGGTCGCGCCGGACGTACCGCTCCAGCAGGTCCGTGCAGCGCTGCGTGCAGATGCGGACCGCGTCCGGGTCGCCGGCGTCCGGCGGGACGATCGGCGCCTCGTAGATCAGCCGGTAGCGGTTGCCCGGCAGCGGGAGGGCGAAGACCGGCACGATGGCCGCGCCGGTGTGCAGCGCGAGCGATGCGATGGCGGACGTCGTCGAGGCGGGGCGGCCGAAGAAATCGACGTCGACGGCGCTGCGGTCCTGGATGTGCTGGTCGATCATCATCCCGACCGAGCCGCCGCGGCGGAGCTCGCGGAGCAGCTCGCGCAGCGCGCCCTGCCGCGGCAGCACGCGCGTGCCCACGCGGGTGCGAATCCGCTCGATCAGCCCCTCGAGCAGCGGGTTGTCCAGGGTGCGCGCCACCATCACGATGGGCTGGAAGCGCAGCGCGTGCACCATGATCTGCAGTTCCCAGCTTCCGAAGTGGCCGGCGAAGTACATCACGCCGCGGCCGCGGGCGGTCGCGCGCCGGACGTGCTCGGCCCCCTCGATCTCGACCAGCGGCAGCATCTGCTCCAGGCTCATCGCGTCGAAGCAGAGAAAGTCGACGACGTGGCGGCCGAGCTGCGCGAAGGTCGCGCGCAGCACGTCCCGGCACTCCGCCTCCGTCCGTGCCGGAAACGCCGCGCGCAGGTTGGCCACCGCCAGCTCCCGGCGCGCACCGTGGAGACGGTGAAAGAGGGCCCCGAGCGCCCCGCCCGCGGCCAGGCTGACCCGCCGCGGGAGCGTCCTCGCCAGCGCCCGGATCCCGAGGACCGCGGCGTACTCCAGGCGGTGGCGGATCGAGGCGCTCACCCGCCGTCTCCCGCCGCCGCGGCGACGCGCTCGAGCAGCCACGTGCGGAAACGGCCGGCCGGCTCCACCGCGACGCGCAACGGCGCCGCGGCGGCGGCGAAGTCGAACGGGGCGAACGGTGCAAGCCGCACGGCGTCCTTCTCGGTGGTCAGCACCAGGCCCGCGCCGTGCGCGGCGGCCTGCGCCGCGATCCGGCGCACGTCGGCCGGGGTGAACGGATGGTGATCCGCGAACGCGAGCAGGCCGGCAACCTCGAAACCGGCGGCGGCCAGCGCGTCGCGGAAGCGTTCCGGCGCGGCGATGCCCGCCACCGCGAGCACCGGCCCCGCTGCCTGGCCGATGCCGCCGCCGCCCCCCGCGGGGCCGCGCGACCCGCCGCCGCCCGCACTCGCCGGGCCACGCGACTCGCCGCCGCCCGCACTCGCGGCGGCCGCGGTCCCGTCCGCCGCCCGGCGCACGACAGGCCGGGGAGCCCCGAGCGAGCGGCGCAGCAGGAACCAGGTGCGCGCGCCGAGCCGGCCGGCCACGGCGCCGGCCGCGTCCACGTCCGCCGCGTCGACGACGAGGGCGTCGGCCAGGCGCGCCGTCGCCGGGTGCTCGCGCAGGCGTCCCGCGGGGAACGTCGGCTGATCGAGATCCTCGGCGCGCACGAGCACCAGATCCAGGTCGCGGGCGAGCGGCAGATGCTGGAATCCGTCGTCGAGCACGTGCACGGTCGCGCCCAGCCGCGTCTCGGCCAGGCGCCCCGCCCGGTAGCGGTCGCGGCTCACCAGCACGGACACGCCGTCGAGGCGCTCGGCGAGCATGCGCGGCTCGTCGCCGGCCGTGTCGATGCCGGCGCGCACCCGGTCCGGATCGCGCACCACGACGACCCCGCGGGTGCGAACCCGCCGCCCGTAGCCCCGGCTCAGGACCGCCGGGCGCTCGCCGGCGTCGCGCAGCAGCTCGGCGACCAGGGCCGCCACCGGCGTCTTGCCGCTGCCGCCGGCGGCCAGCGCGCCCACGCTGACGACGGGCCGCGACAGCTTGCGCCGCGCGCCGGGCCGCGCGTACCACTGCCGGCGCCACGCCGCCCCGCGCGCGTAGAGAGCACTCAGCATGCTCGGCGCCCCCCCGCCTCCGCCGCGGCGCTCGGCGGACACACTACAATCAGAGAATCACGCAATGTCAACGAGAGCGCACCCCATGTACGATGCCGTGGCGATCATCCGCTCGCTGACCGAAGCAGGAATCACGCGACAGCACGCCGACGCGATCGTCAGTGCAATCGGTGCGGCGGATCAGCACAAGCACGTCTCGACGGAGCACTTCGACGCTACCGTCGAGAACCTGCAAGAGCACACCGCGGCAACGGTCTCGGCCGCGGAAGCCAGAATCTACCGGGCCATGCTCGTCCAGACGCTGGCCATCCTCGGCGGCCTGCTGGCGATCCTGCGATTGGTCGGTTGAGGAGCTCACGTCGATTCGCGGTCCTCCGGCGGCAGCAGCTCCGCCGCCGCCGCGATCGTGCGCCGCGTCGCCCCCCGGTTCCGCTGGACGACGGCCCGCGCCGCGTCTCCCAGCCGTGACCGCCGCGCGCCGTCCCGCATCAGATCCGCCAGCGTCTCCTCCAGCGCATCCGCGTCCGGCACCTGGATCGCCGCGCCGCCCGCCACGAGCTCGCGCGCCACGTCGGCGAAGTTCTCCATGTGGGGGCCGAAGACGATCGCCCGGCCCGCGGCCGCCGGCTCGATCGGATTGTGACCGCCGGCGGGGACGAGGCTGCCGCCCACGACGACCGCCGACGCGATCTCGAACAGTCGCGCCAGCTCGCCCAGCGTGTTCAGGATCACCACCTCGGCGCCGGGTTCGCCGCCGGGCGCCAGCGCGCTCCGCATCCGCACGCGATACCCCGCGCGCCGGGCGGTCTCCCGCGCCTCGTCGAACCGTTCGGGATGGCGCGGGGCGATCACCAGCAGCGCGTCCGGCGCCGTCCGGCGGATGCGCGCGAACGCCCGCAGGACCGGCTCCTCCTCCCCCCGCAACGTGCTCGCGGCGATGAGGACCGGGCGCGAGTGCGCGAAGGCGAACACCGTCCGCAGGCCGTCGCCGGCGTCGGCGTCGGCGTCGGCGTCGGGCGAGGATCCGGCCGGACCGCCGGCCGCGTCGAACTTCAGGCTGCCGGTGACCGTGACGCGGTCCGGGTCCGCCCCGATGGCCACGAACATGCGCGCCCATTCCTCGGTCTGGGCGCAGACGCGCCCCACGTCGGCCAGCACGCGCCGCATCCCGCCGCGGACGAGACGATAGCGCCGGAACGAACGTTCGGACAGCCGGCCGTTGACGATCAGCGCGCCCACCCCGCGCCGCCGGCAGGCCCGGAGCAGATTGGGCCAGATCTCGGTGTCGACGACCAGGAACAGCGCCGGCGCGATGCGGTCGAGGGCGCGATTCACGAACCACGGGAAATCGAACGGCGCGTAGCACACGGCGTCGGCGTCGCGCCCGAAGCCGCGGGCCACCCGCTGTCCGGTCGCGGTGGTCGTGGACAGGACGAGCCGGTGCGCCGGGTACACGGCCCGCAGCGCCCGCAGCAGCGGCCGCGCCGCGAGCGCCTCGCCGACGGAGACCGCGTGCACCCACACCGACGGCCGGCGGTCGGGATTGACCGCGGCCGGCAGGCGGCCGAACCGCTCGCGCAGACTGCCCGGCTCCCTGCCCCGGCGCCATATCCCGTACGCCGTCGCCGGCAGAACGGCCAGGAAGTAGACGAACAGCAGGACGGTGTAGACCAGATGCATCGAGGTCGGCGGAGCCGGGTCACTCGCGTTCGAAGTGCACGGAGTCGGACCTTAGCACGGCCGTCGCTCGCGAGGGCGCCGGCAGACTGCCGTACGGCGGCCTGACGGTAGAATCCGTCGATGCAGAGAAACGTCGCCGTGGGGCTGCTGTTGCTCGCCGTGACGCCACTGCCGGCGAGCGGTGAGGATCGCGACGTCCTCGCGTCCGCGGAGCAGCGCGCGGCCGCGGTGGAGCCGACGCCGGCCGCGGGCGGGCGCGGCCGTCCGATGGCGAAGATCGCCACCACGCTGGCGCTCGTCGGCGCCGGCGTCGGCATGGTGCTCGCGGGCAGTCCCGCGTACGTGCCGTCCCGGTTCGCGCCGGGGAACACGCCGCGGCGCGTCGACCTGAGCGTCTACCTGGGCGCCGGCAGCTACCCCGGCCACAGCTACCGGCTCACCCGCCGGCGCGGCGACGCGTTCGGGACGGGCTACGGATGTCCGGCCGGCGCCGCCCGTTGCGTCGTCGACGCGCAGGAGCTGGCGGACCAGTACGGCTTCGGCCTCACCGACGGTTACGATCTCGGCCGCTTCGAGGGGCTGGTGGCCGGCCACCGGGAGGGCTTCGACGCCGGTCAGGCCGCCACGATCCGGATCCTCGACGCCAACGGGCTCGTGGTGTACGACGGTGACTTCACGCCGGCCTCGTACGTCGAGGAACGGTTCAGCGACCGCAAGAACCTCCGCTACGGCGGGGTCGGCCTGCTCGCCGCCGGCGCGCTGATCAGCCTGTTCTGGCCGGACTCCCCGGCGCGGAACCTGGACTTGCAGCCGCTTCCGGGCGGCGGCCGGATCGGCGCCTCGGTCGGCTTCTGATCCGGATCCCGCATTCGCATCGCGGCCGCGACCACGCCGCCGCGGCCGCGGCCGCGCGTCAGCACTGGCAATCGATTGCGAACGCCGCGACCATGCTGCCGGCGTCCGAAGCGCCGCCGCGCGGCGAGAGCTGCAGGGCGACGTACTGCACGCCGCCGACCGCGTACGACGTCACCACCGACCGCACCAGGTACCCCTGCACGGCATAGCGCCACAGCGGCTCGCCCGCCAAGGCGTCGAAGGCCCGCAAGACCCCGCCGCTGTCGGCAAGAAAGACCACGTCGCCGGCGGTCGCCAGCACGGAACCGGCGCGGGCCTGCAGCTCGTGGGTCCACACCCGCTCTCCCGTATCGAGATCCCACGCCTGCAGCTCGCCCACGTGGTCGGTCCCGTCCCGCCTGTACACATTGGCGCTCGCACCTGTGTAGGGCCGGCCCGGACGGTATTCGACGGCGCGACCTTCCATGGACGAGCAGAGGTTGTCGACGGCGGGAACGTAGAGCAGGCCGGTCCGGGGACTGAACGCGTCGGGCCGCCAGTCCCGGCCTCCCGCATACGAGGGGCAGAAGTCGACGCGCTTTCCGATGCCGGGCTTGCGCGCGCTGTCGTACTCCGGACGGCCGGTGAACGGATCCACGCTCGTGAACACGTTCTGATGCACGAACGGCTGCGCTTCCAGGAACCGCATGCCGCCATCGCTCCGATCCAGCAGCCACAGGTATCCGTTTCGTCCGGGGTGCGCGAGGGCGGGAATCGTCCGCCCGCCGCGTTCGATGTCCACGAGCAGGGGCGCGTTGGCTTCGTCCCAGTCCCAGGACCCGTTCCAGTGATACTGGTGGTGGTTCAGCAGCGCGCCGGTGGCGGCGTCGAGCGCGATGGTCGAGTTCGTGTAGAGGTTGTCGCCGGGACGCGCGTCGCCCATCCAGGGGCCGCCGTTGCCGACTCCCCAGTAGGTGATGCCGAGCGCCGGATCGTAGTTGCCGGTTATCCAGACCGGGCCCCCGCCGGTCTGCCACGAATCGCCCGACCAGGTCTCGGCGCCCGGCTCGCCCGGCGCCGGGACCGTGTACCGCCTCCAGACCTCGTCGCCGCTGCCCGCATCGAGCGCGACGACGAACCCGCGGACGCCGTGCTCGCCGCCGGAAGTGCCGACCATGACCATGCCGTTCACCGCCAGCGGCGCCATGGTGATGTAGTAGGTGCGCCGGTAGTTGGCGATCACCCGCTTCCAGACGACCCGGCCGGTCGCCGCGTCGAGCGCCACGACGCGCGCGTCGAGCGTGCCCACGTAGACCCTGTCGCCGTACAGCGCCACGCCCCGATTGGTGGCATGGGGGCGCCGCACGTCGGCGGGCAGCGGATGCCGGTAGCGCCACACCAGGTTCCCCGTCTGCGCATCGAGCGCGATCACCTGCTCGGCCGTCGTGACGAACATCATCCGGCCGTTGACGATCGGCGGCGACTGCGGGACCCCGTCGTTGGCGCCGGTCGTGAACGTCCAGGCCGGCGCCAGATCCGCGACGTTGGAGTTGTCGATCTGGCTCAGCGGACTGAATCCCCATCCGTCGTAGGTCCGCCGGTACATGAGCCAGCTCTCGGGTTCCGGATCCAGCAGGCGCTCGTCGGTCACCGGAATGACCATGGGAACGCCCGGCACGGCGCGCGGCAGGTCCTGCGCGGACGCCACCGGCGCGGCCGTCGCGGCCAGGCCGCTCGCGAGACAGCCGACGACCGCCAGACGCGCTGCCCGGCGGGCGCGGTCCGGGGCCAGTCGGGCGGCGATCCGCGTGCGCATCGACAGGAACATGCGGCGGGATCATAGCAGTCCGGTCGGCGGCGCCTGCCCGGACGGCGATCCACGACAACTCGCCTCTCTTGCCGGTCGCCAGGGACGCGATCGGCCGGCTCGTAGCCCCATCCGGAGTGCGGTGGACGTGGTAGGACGCGGGGAGGACCCGTGCACCGGGGAGAAACGGTCTGCACGAGGCGGTTTGACCGGCTTCCGCGCGCGTCGGTACAATTGTTCGTTTTGCTTCCGTGCGGGAGACCGCGCCGGGGGTGGAACGACGCGCTTGTCGGTCGTCACACTATCGAAACAACAGAAACATCGAGAGCGAGCGCCTCGCGGAGGACAGGGGAAATGGCCATCAAGGTGGGGATCAACGGGTTCGGGCGGATCGGCCGCAACATCATGCGGGCCGCCCTGCAGAGCGGCGGGCAGGGTATCGAGTTCGTCGCCGTCAACGACATCACGAATCCGGAGACGCTGGCCCACCTGTTCAAGTACGACTCGGTGCTCGGCAACCTGTCCGACGAGGTGGCGGTCGAAGGCGGCGGGCTGCGCGTAGGCGCGCGCCACTTCCAGGTGCTCTCCGAGCGCGACCCGGCGGCCCTTCCGTGGGGCGACCTCGGCGTCGACATCGTGGTGGAGTCGACCGGCCTGTTCACGAAGCGGGACGACGCCGCGAAGCACCTCGCCGCCGGCGCGAAGACCGTGATCATCAGCGCCCCGGGCAAGGCTCCCGACCTGACCCTGGTGCTCGGCGTCAACGACGACCAGTACGACCCGGCGCGGCACCGGATCATCTCCAACGCCTCGTGCACCACCAACTGCCTGGCCCCGGTGGCCAAGGTGCTGCACGAGAGCTTCGGCCTGCGCCGCGGCTGGATGACGACGATCCACTCGTACACCAACGACCAGAAGCTGCTCGATCTGCCCCACAAGGACCTGCGGCGCGCGCGGGCGGCCGGCGTCTCGATGATCCCGACCACGACCGGGGCGGCGTCGGCGGTCGGGCAGGTGCTGCCGGCGCTGCAGGGCCGGCTGGACGGCATCGCGATGCGGGTGCCGACGCCCAACGTGTCGGTGGTCGACCTGGTGGCCGAAGTGGAACGGAAGGCCGGCGCGGACGAGGTCAACGCCGCGTTCGGCGCCGCGGCCGGCGGCCCGCTCGCCGGCATCCTGCAGTTGTCGCGGGAGCCGCTGGTCTCGGTCGATTTCAAGGGCAACCCCCACTCGTCCATCGTCGACGCGTCGTACACGAAGGTGATGGAAGGCGATTTCGTCAAGGTCCTGTCGTGGTACGACAACGAGTGGGGCTACTCGTCCCGCTGCGTCGACCTGGTGAAGCTGATCGCGGCGAAGTCGGCATAGGGCGGCGTGGCCAAGCGCTCCATCCGCGACCTCGATCTCGCCGGCCGGCGCGCGTTCGTGCGCGTCGACTTCAACGTGCCGCTGGCCGGGGGCGCGGTGGCCGACGACACCCGCGTCCGGGCGGCGCTGCCGACGCTGCGGCACGCCCTGGAACGGGGCGCCTCGCTCGTTCTCGCGTCGCACCTCGGCCGTCCGAAGGGCAGGCCGCAGCCGGAGCTCAGCCTGCGGCCGGTGGCGGCGCGGCTGGCGGATCTGCTCGGCCGCCCGGTGCGCTTCGCCGCCGACTGCATCGGCGAGCCGGCGCGGGCGGCGATGGCGGACGCCGGCGCCGGCGGCGTGACCCTGCTGGAGAACCTCCGCTTCCACGCTGAAGAAGAAGCGAACGACCCGGACTTCGCGGCGGCGCTGGCGGCGCTGGCCGACGTCTACGTCGACGACGCGTTCGGCTCGGCGCACCGCGCCCACGCCTCGACCGCCGGCATCGTCGCCCACGTCGCCGACGCGGCGGCGGGACTGCTGCTGGAACGCGAGCTCGAACACCTAGGGGCCCTGCTCGCCTCCCCCGCGCGGCCGTTCGTGGCGGTGCTCGGCGGCGCGAAGGTGTCCGGCAAGCTGGAGGTCATCGAGAACCTGCTGCCGCGGGTCGATGCGCTGCTCGTCGGCGGGGCCATGGCCTACACCTTCTTCCGGGCGCGCGGGCTGCCGGTGGGCCGCTCGCTGGTCGAGCCGGACCTGGTCGAGACCACGCGGCGCGTCGAGCGCGACGCGGCCGAGCGCAACGTCCGGCTGGAGCTGCCGGCCGACCACGTGGTCGCCGCCGGGCTCGAGGCCGGCGCCGCGGGCGAAGTGCTCGCGGTGGACGATCCGGCCATCGGCGAGCGACTGGGCGTGGACATCGGCCCCCGGACGCGGAAGACCTACGCGGACGTCATCGCGTCCGCGCGAACGCTGGTCTGGAACGGACCGATGGGCGTATTCGAGGTGGATGCGTTCAGCCACGGCACGCTCGCAGTGGCGCAGGCGGTCGCCGCTTCTGGCGGAACCACCGTCGTCGGCGGGGGCGATTCGGTCGCCGCGATCGCCAGGGCGGGGGTCGGCGCGCAGGTGACGCACATCTCGACCGGCGGCGGCGCGTCGCTGGAGTTTCTGGGCGGCCGCACGCTGCCGGGGGTGGCGGCGCTGCCGGACCGCGGCTGAGCCGCCGGCTCCGGCATCCCGCGGCGGCCGGCAGGGTTCGCAACGGAAGGGGATCACATGCGTACGCCCGTACTGGCGGCCAACTGGAAGATGCACAAGACGGTCGCCGAGGCGACCGCGTTCACGACGGCGTTCCTGCCCCTGGTGGCCGGCGTCGACGACGCCGAGATCGTGCTCGCGCCCCCGTTCACGGCGCTCGCGGCGGTGGCCGCCGCGTGCCGCGGCAGCAACGTCGCCGCCGCCGCCCAGAACGTCCACTGGGAGCCGGCGGGCGCGTTCACCGGCGAGATCAGCCTGGCCATGGTGCAGGACACGGGAGCGAGCCACGTCATCGTCGGCCACTCGGAGCGGCGCCACCTGTTCGGCGAGGACGACGCCGCGGTCAACCGCAAGACGCGCGCGGTCCTCGCGGCCGGTCTGACGCCCATCGTCTGCATCGGCGAGACGCTCGCCGAGCGCGAGGCCGACGAGACCGCGGCGGTGCTCGACCGGCAGATCGACGGCGGGCTGGCCGATGTGACGGCCGAGCGGATCGGCTCCCTGGTGATCGCCTACGAGCCGGTCTGGGCCATCGGCACCGGACGCACGGCCACGCCCGACCAGGCGCAGGAGGCCCACGCGCACGTCCGCCGGCGCCTCGCCGCGCTCGCCGGCCGCGAGGCCGCCGACCGCTGCCGCCTGCTGTACGGCGGCAGCGTCAAGCCCGCCAACGCCGCCGACCTGTCCGCGCAGCCGGACGTCGACGGGGCGCTCGTCGGCGGCGCCAGCCTCGACCCGCACAGCTTCGCCGCGATCGTCGACACGTGTCGGGAAGCACCGTGAACCCCTCCGGACAGCTCGCGTCCCGCAGACGTCGATGCGAACATTGGCGCCACAGCCCACGCATCCCGGAATCTCACCGACTCTCTTCCCGTTCGCGCACGACCGCCTCACGCACAGCCTCTCGCGGATCCGCCGGGTCGCGCCAGGTCCCAGAAATCCGCAGGCAGCACGACGCCGCTTGGAGTATCATTGGTGGCTGTGCTGACCATGATCGCATCCGGCGTCTACGTGCTCGCGTGCCTGCTGTTGATCCTCGTCGTGCTGCTCCAGCAGGGCAAGGGAGGCGACATCGCCGCCGCGTTCGGCGGCGGGGGAACCCAGGCCGCCTTCGGCGCACGCGCCGGGGCCTCGCTGCTGACCCGCGTGACGACGGTGCTCGGTACGCTGTTCATGGCCGGCTCGCTGCTCCTGGCGATCATCGGCCAGCGGGGACCGAGCTCGGTGCTCGGCGGCCTCGACGCGCCGGAAGCGGCCCCGGTCGAGGTCGAGGAGCCGGCGACGTTGCCCGAGCCGGCCGCGACGGACGACGAGTCCGAGAGCGGGGATTCGGCGACGACCGAGGACCCGCAGTAGCCGCGCCGGGACGCCCGGCTCGGACGCCCGCCCACGAACGCGGAAGTGGCGGAACGGCAGACGCGCCAGCTTGAGGGGCTGGTGGGCCAATGGCCCGTGGGGGTTCAAATCCCCCCTTCCGCACCAACATCCCACCTGACAGCCGAATGAAGTCAGCACTGCAGCAACGCGCCGAAGCCGCTGCCGAGCGGTTCAGGACGGCCAGGAAGCCGGTGTTGATCGAGGAACAGCTCGAGGAGGAGATCCTCTTTCTTCCCACCGACGCCGTGACGCCGCTCTTCGAGACGGACACCTGGATCGGCAGGACGGCGGCGCAACAGCTCGTCGAGCTGTTCACTTCCGAGGGCACGTTCAGAAGTCGCGAGACCGTGGAGTCCGACCTCACGCTGGTTCAGGCGCTGCCGGTGGTGGTGGTGCGCAACCGGCGCGGCGACCTCCTGCGACTGAAGCGCCGAGAGCAGCGCAAGGACAACCCGCTGCATGGGAAGATCGTGATCTGGGCCGGGGGGCACGTCAGACGGGAGGACGGCGCCAACGGGCCATCCATCGGGCGGGGTGCGGTCCGCGAGCTGCAGGAAGAGCTCCGCCTCAGCGTCGAGCCACGCGAGCTGGAATTGCTCGGCGCGGTCTGGATTCGGGGCCGGGACGGCGACCGGACGCGGCGGCACGTCGCCATCGTCTACGAATGGCGTGCGCAGACGGACGACGTCGCCGTCGCCCTGAGCGCCACCGAGTTCTTCGAACGCCGGGGCACGTCACTCAGCGGAAGCTTCATCGCGCCGGATCAGCTTGCCGGGGACATCGACGACGGTCGGATCCGCGAACCCTGGAGCGTCGAGATCGCCCGGCGCCTCCTGCCCGAGGGCGAGCTCGTGGAACCGCGGCTTGTGTGAGGACGTTCACCAACCGTACTGCTCTCCCCACCTTTACGCCGGCCCACAAAACGGGCATGATGCGGGCGTGCGCAGCTTCCCTGCCGGCGCCCCGCGGATCGGCCGGCGCATCGTCGCCCTTCTCGCGGCCGCGCTCTTCCTGCCGACCGGCGCCGCGTCCGCGGACGACGACGAGCCCGGCCTCGGCCCCCCGCTGCTGTACGACGAGTTGCGCGAGGCGGAGCCGGAGCCGGCCGGCCACATCCGCGGCGGGCGGCTGTGGATCGACCGCTTCGAGTTCGAGCTGGAGCGCGGCGACCTCTTTCTGACGCCGCCGGTCGGCGATCACGCGCACGTCGCGGTGTTTCTCGGCCGCGGCGCCGTGCGCGCGTGGCCGCCGGACGGCGTGGAGCACCAGCAGCTCCGGAAGCTGATCGACGAGGACTTCCTGGAGGAGGAGTTCGAGCGGTTCGTCTTCTGGTTCACCGGCGACCTCGACGAACGGCTGCGGGCGCTGGTGACCGATCCGCCGGCTCGCGGCGGGCGGGGCGGGCGCGCGGCGCGGCGGCAGCGCGGCCGGGCGGTGGACCTGCTCGAGGACCGCCGGGAGTCGCTGCTGGAAGACCGCCTCCGCAATCCGGACGCCCGCGTCGCGCTGGACCGCTGGCGCGCGGCGGCGGGGCTGGCCGCGCCCGCCGACCGCCCCTACGCCGACCGCCCCTACTTCTTCGCCGAGCTGGACGGCCGCGAGCACGACTGGTTCTCGATCGAGATCGAGCCGCGCGACCTGGAGGAGGTCACGATCGGCAAGTTCGATCGGCGCCGCAAGCTGCTCGACGTCTGGATGGGCTTCCACGCCCTCGACGAGTTCGCGCCGGCGCTGGTCGAGCCGACGCTCGGTCGTTTCCCCCGCGATCCGGAGACCGCCGGGCCCGTCCATCCCGACGCCGAGCGGGACGACGACGAGTGGAGCTTCCGCGATTACGGCCTGTCGCCCCGCTATCTCGTCCCCGACGAAGAACGCTGGTACCCGCGGATGGGCGTCTCCCGCACCGACGTCGACATGGCCATCGAGAGCAACGGCGACGTCCGCGCGAGCGTGGCGCTGGTGATGGAGCCGCTGGAGCCGCTGGCCGCGTTCCGCCTGACCATCTCGCCGTTCGCCGACGTCACCGACGTGCGCTGGCGGATCGACCTGCCGCCGGACGTCGACGACGCGACGCGCGTGGCGCTGCTCGCCCCCGACCGGGCGCCGCCGGAGCAGGTGGCGGAACGCGACCCGGACGACGCGGACGACGGGCCGCCCGGCCCGGACGAGCCGGCCCCCATCGCCGGCGAGCAGCTCCACTACGTGCAGGCCACCCACGACCGGCGCTTCTCCGAGGACCTGCACGACCCGTGGCTCACCGTGCTGCTGCCGCGCCCGGTGGCCGCCGGCGAGCGCTTCGTGCTGGAGATCGCCTACGAGGCGGAGCTGATCGAGCGGCTGCGCGACGCCTCCGGATACCTGCTGAAGGACACCGGCCTGTGGATCCCGCGCCATCCCGACAACCGGCGGCGGCGCTTCGACCTGACCTTCCGGACACCCGAGCGCTTCCGGATCGCGAGCGGCGGCGCGTTGCTGGACGAACGCGTCGAGGACGACACCCGCATCATGCGCTGGGTCACGAACCGCCCGGTCCGCGGCACGATGTCGTTCCACATGGGGCGGTTCGAGGTGGACGAGGTGACGCGCGAGGGCCTGCCTCCCATCGCCGTGTACGCCGACCGCAACCACGTCGGCTTCGCGCCCGGCAACCGCGAGAAGACGCTCGACGACCTGATCGGGTCGCTGCGGACCTACATCGACTACTTCGGACCCTATCCGTTCGATTCGCTGGCCGTCACCGAGACGCGGAGCAGCGGCGGGCAGGCGTTTCCCGGACTGGTCCTGCTGACCTTCCAGGTGTTCGGCGCGCTGCACACGGGAGAGTCCGAGCTGTTCCGCGCCCACGAGGTCGCCCACCAGTGGTGGGGCGCGGGCGCCGACTGGGAGTCGTACCGCGACCAGTGGATCACGGAGGGCTTCGCCAACTACTCGGCCGCGCTCTACGTGCTGTCGGGACTCGGCGAGGAGGACCAGTTCCGGGACATGCTCGACGCGTGGCGGCTGGACGCCCTCGGCGAGGTCAACGTCGGGCAGGGCTTCGGCAAGCGCTACGGCTTCGTGCCGGCCGTGGTCCGCGAGAGCGACGGCAACGAGTCGGGAGCGCTGGTGGTCGGCTTCCGGCTGCGCACCACCGACACGCCGTTCGACTACCGCCTGATCGTCTACGAGAAGGGCGCGTTCGTCCTGCACATGCTCCGCATGCTCCTGATGGACCTCGAGACCGGCGACGACGGGCGGTTCCGCGACCTGATGCGCGGGTTCATGGACGCCCACGCCGGCGGCGTCGCGAACACCCGCGCGTTCGAGGCGGCGGTCACCGAGGCCTTCGGCGAGCCGATGGACTGGTTCTTCGACCAGTGGGTCTACGGCGTCGACGTGCCCACCTACCGCCCCGACCTGGAGGTCTCGCCGCTGCGCGACGCGCGGGAGCCGTTCGTGCTGCACGGCCGCGTGCGGCAGGAGGACGTGCCGCCCGGCTTCCGGAGCTCGGTCCCCATCCGCCTGGAGTTCCGCGACCGCGACCCGATCGTCCGGCGGATCCTGATCGACCGGCCGGAGGTCGACGTGGAGATCCCGATCCCCGCCGAGCCGACCCGCGTCGAGTTCAACTACCTGCACGGGGTCCTCGCCCGCGTCCGCTAGCGCGTCTTCCGCGCCCGGCGGTCCGCACGCGGTGGGGTACAATGGTCTCGTTCGCAAGCCCGCTGGAGGGGGGGGATCCTGGCGCCGCCGGCGGGGCAAGGCACTCGGTCGACGGGGGCGACAGGCGGCGCCGTCCCCGCGTCGTGACGCAGTTCCCGCGTCGCCGGCACACGGATCCTCTGTCGGGCAGCCGTCATGCGTGACATACGAGAGGCACGCGCCTACATCGACGCGCACCGGCATCGCCGGCAGAGCAACAAGGTGCTGCACGGGCATCCGTCGCCCGTCTTCTGGTTGGATCGCGACGTGTCGGTGCCGGCCGTCATGCGGAACCGGCGCCAGGCGTCCCGCGGGGTCCGCAAGCGGATCAACCTGTACGTCGGCACCCCCTACTGCCTGCCGACGGACCCGGGACGCTGCGGTTTCTGCCTGTTCCCGACCGAGGTCTACCGCGACCGGCAGCAGCTCGACACCTACCTCGACTACCTGACGCGCGAAGGGGAGATGTTCCGGCCCCACCTCGAGGGCGCCGAGCTGGCGAGCATCTATTTCGGGGGCGGCACCTCCAACCTCTACAAGGCGGACCAGTACGCCACCCTGATGGACGTCGTCCGCGGCGTCTTCGACGTACCTCCCGGCATCGAGGTGACGCTGGAGGGCATTCCGCAGACGTTCAGCCACGAGAAGCTGGCCGCCATGCAGGCGTGCGGCATCAACCGCATCAGCATGGGCGCCCAGCAGCTCGACGACGA
>WTGR01000483.1 GCA_011523485.1 Acidobacteriota bacterium | reverse complement strand
CCGGTGTCTCCCAGGCGCAGCCGGTCGCCGCGGGTGGGTCCGTACAGGTCGGCGTAGTGCCGCCGGTCGATGCGATGCGGCATGGCCTACTCCAGGTTCTCCAGGTCGCGTGATTCGTCCACCGGTCCGCTCGCCCAGGCATTGCCGCCGCGGACGACCCGCGCACCGGCGATGGGCACCAGCGTGGCCGTCTTGCTCTCGCCGGGCTCGAAGCGGACCGCGGTGCCCGCGGGAATGTCCAGGCGGCGCCCGTAGGCCGCCCTGCGGTCGAAAGCCAGGGCGCGATTGGTCTCGAAGAAGTGGTAGTGGCTGCCGACCTGGATGGGCCGGTCACCGGTGTTCGCGACGGTCAGGCTGACGGCGTCGCGATCCTCGTTCAGCGTGATGGCGCCGTCCGCGGTCATTACCGCGCCGGGGGCTCCCGCCAGCCCCGCGGCCGGCGGTCCGCCCGTCCGTTCCGGCGCGGGCGGCGTGAGAAAGCTCCCGTACAGCGCCAGCTCGTGGTCGCCGCGCTCCGCCACGATGGGGTGGTGGACCGTCACGAGCTTGGTTCCGTCGGGGAACGTGCCCTCGACCTGCACCTCGTCCACCATGTCCGCGATGCCGTCGAGAACGTCGGCGGTTCCCAGGAACCGGCGCCCGAGGTCCATCAGCTCGGCCACCGAGCGCCCGTCCCGAATGAACTCCAGCAGCTGCGTCGCAATCAGCGCGACCGCCTCGACGTAGTTCAGCCTGAGCCCGCGGGCAAGCCGTTTCTGCGCCAGGAACCCGGCCTGGTGCAGGATCAGCTTGTCGACCTCGCGAGGTGTCAGATGCATGGCGCTACCATTTCCGCGCCCACGGACTGTCGCCGAGCAGCCGGGGCACAAAGCCGAGAAGGTCCCGCAGCGTGTCGTCGACGTCTTCCACCGCACGGCCCGCGATCCGCAGGACGCAGCCGGCGTCTCCAAGCGGTGCGGCGGCGATGAGACGGTCGGCGCCGCGTTTCACCGGTTCGGCGCGCACGCGGGCGTCGAGCCGCTCGATGTCCTCCGCCAGCCCGCGGCCCACCAGCACCGCGGCGGCCAGCACGTCGAAAGGGCCGAAGCGGGCATCCATCCGCCCGTCCGACGCCCGCAGCGCCAGCGCGTCGTGAACGACCAGGCGCCCTTCGAGGTGGACGACGGTGCGGCTGACGTACTCGTCGAAGGCCCAGCGCTCGCCGGACTCCCGGCGGCCCGACGTCACCCAGTCGAGCAGCACCAGCCCGCTTCCGGCGCCGAGGTTGACCCGCTGCGTCTGGCGATAGCGGGAGCCGGCGAAGCAGATCACGGCGTCCGGCGCGACGACGAGCAGGGCGTTGTCGCCGATGTCGGCGTCCAGCGCCGCCCGTGTGCCGCGCGGCGAACGGTAGACCTTGGTGGCGGACTGCGTCGACAGGAACGCCGTGGCGCCGGCGCCGACCGACGCCCGTAGCGCGATATCGTCGCCGTCCACCAGCCCCCCGCCATGGCTCGAGGTGAAGATCCAGGCGGCATGGCCATGGTTCCTGGGGGTCAGCAGCCGCAGCGGGCTCGTGGCGAAAGCCCGGGACACGACGCTGCGCCCGCGCGCCCGCTCGACCGCGAACCGCCCGCGGCCGGGCCGCGCGCGGCTCGCGGCATGCGGCGACCCGACACCGGCCGCCGCGGCTGCGCTTCCCGAATGCGATGGCCGGACATCCGCCGGCGGGGTTTCACGGCGCGGATCACACCGTGAGGTAGTCGCGGATGTCATCGTCACTCAACTCGTCGATGGCGCCGCCGGCCACGGCACGTCCCTTGTCCAGGATGCGGAACTCGCTCGCCACGCGCCGGGCGAACGGCAGCTTCTGCTCGACGAGCAGAACGGTGACGCCGGCCTCGTCGTTGAGCCTGAGGATGATATCCCCGATCTCGTGGACGATGTTCGGCTGGATCCCTTCCGTCGGCTCGTCCAGGATCAGCAGCTTCGGCTCGAGCACCAGGGCCCTGCCTATCGCCAACTGCTGCTGCTGGCCGCCCGACAGGTCCCCTCCCCGGCGCTGGAGCATCCGCTTCAGCACCGGAAACAGCTCGAAGACGCTCGCCGGGATCCTCCGCACGCCGTCGCGCCGCGCCGCCAGGCCGATGCGCAGGTTCTCCTCGACGGTGAGCTGCGGAAAGACCTCGCGCCCTTGCGGCACGTACCCGATGCCCATCCGCGCCCGGCTCTCCGGGGATCGCGCGAGCAGGTCGACGTCGCCGAACGCGATGCTCCCGGACTCGACCGGCACCAGACCCATCACGCACTTGAGCAGCGTGGTCTTGCCCACGCCGTTGCGTCCCATCAGGCACAGACGCGTCCCCGCCGCCACGTCCAGGTCGATATCCCACAGCGTGCGGCTGCCCCCGTAGGACTGGCTGAGGTTGCGGATGCGGAGCAGGTTCATGCGCCGAGATACACCTCGACGACCCGCGGGTCGTCCTGTACGTCCTTCATGTTGCCCTCGGCCAGCACTTGCCCCTCGTGCAGAACCGCCACCCGGTTGGCAATCGACCGCACGAACTCCATGTCGTGCTCGACGACGACCACCGAGTGCCGTCCCGCCAGCGACAGCAGCAGCTCGCCAGTGCGCTCGGTCTCCTGCGGCGTCATGCCGGCGACCGGCTCGTCCACCAGCAGCAGCTTGGGCTCCTGCATCAGGAGCATGCCGATCTCGAGCCATTGCTTCTGCCCGTGGGCCAGGGCCCCGGCCGGCGAATCGCGCTTCGCCTCCAGCCCGGTGGTCTCGAGAACGGCAGCGATGCGTTCGCGGTCCGCACGGGTCAGGCGCGCGACGAGGGTGCGCCAGAACGACTTGTCGCCGGCGAGCGCCAGCTCCAGGTTCTCGAAAACCGTCAGGAAGTCGAAGACGGTGGGCTTCTGGAACTTGCGGCCGATGCCGGCCTGGGCGATCTCGGGCTCGCTCAGCGCCAGCAGGTTGATCTGGTTCCCGAACCACACCGTGCCCTCGTCCGGCCGCGTCTTCCCGGTGATGACGTCCATCATCGTGGTCTTGCCGGCCCCGTTCGGTCCGATGACGCACAGCAGCTCGCCCGGGTCGACGTGCAGCGTCAGATCGTCGAGCGCCTTGAAACCGTCGAAGCTCACCGTCACGTGCTGCAGGTAGAGCACGCCGCCGCCGAGCGGGGAGGGCTGCCGCCGGAGCGCGGCCTCGCGCTTCTCGCGCCAGGCGTCGCGCCTGCTCCCCGATTCGGTGGGCCGCGGCAGTTCGAGTCTCTGCACACCGCGATTCCGTCCTGCGCCGCCGGCCCGCGCCTCGACGGCCGGACTCCGATCCGCGTTCATGCGCCTCGCCTCGACGGCAAACGGATGCCGGCCAGTCCGCGGGGAAGGAACAGGGTGACGCCCACGAACAGCGCGCCGAGCGCGTAGAGCCACAGGTCCGGCAACGCCCCGGTGAACCAGGTCTTCGCGTAGTTCACCAGCACCGCCCCGGCGACGGCGCCCCACAGCGTGCCCCGCCCGCCGACGGCCACCCAGATCACGACCTCGATGGAGTTGATGGGCTCGAACTCGCTGGGATTGATGATTCCCACCTGCGGCACGTACAGCGCGCCCGCCACTCCGGCGAGCACCGCCGACAGAACGAACACCGACAGCTTGAAGGTGTCCACGCGATAGCCGAGGAAACGGGTGCGGCTCTCGGCGTCCCGGATGGCGCGCAGCACCCGCCCGGCACGCGACCCGAGCACCGCCCGGCAGATCCAGTAGCCGGCTCCGACCGCCACCGCCGTCGCCGCCAGGAGCATCGTGCGGGTGGCGTCGCTCTGCAGATCGAATCCGAGCAGGTCCTTGAAGTCGGTGAACCCGTTGTTGCCCCCGAACCCCATGTCGTTGCGGAAGAACGCGAGCATCAGGGCGTAGGTGAGCGCCTGCGTCATGATCGACAGATACACGCCGGTGACCCGCGACCGGAACGCGAGCCACCCGAACAGGAACGCCAGCGCCCCGGGGGCCAGCGCCACCATCAACATCGCGAACCAGAAGTGGTCGAAGCCGTACCAGAACCACGGCAGCTCGGTCCAGTTCAGGAACACCATGAAGTCGGGCAGGACCGGGTGCCCGTAGACGCCGCGGGTGCCGATCTGGCGCATGAGGTACATCCCCATCGCGTAGCCCCCGAGCGCGAAGAACGCGGCGTGCCCCAGGCTCAGGATGCCGCAGTAGCCCCAGATGAAGTCCACCGCGAGCGCGAGCAGCGCATAGCACAGGTACTTGCCGATCAGGCCGACCGC
>WTGR01000200.1 GCA_011523485.1 Acidobacteriota bacterium | reverse complement strand
CGAACTGCTCGATGCGGCCGGTCTCCGGGTCGAACCAGAAGGTGTAGGCGTCGTCGGCGTCGTTGCTCGTACCGGGAGTGAACGACACCCGCATGCGGTGCAGATCGCGGCCGTTCCAGCGGTCGAGGCCCAGGTCCTCGAAGTGGATGTCGCCCCCCTTCAGGGTGTAGGGCAGCAGGGGGAAGAAGACGCGGGCATTGGCGAAAGCGGTGGCGCGCCGCTCGCCCTCGGCGTCCAGCTCGACCTCTTCGCCGCCGCGCCACTCGGTGACGCCGTCGTTGTTCAGGCGCACGCGGCGCTCCGGCCGGTCGCCGCGGGCCGGGTCGGTCACGGTGAACTCGAACTCGCCCCCGTTGCGGGTCGCTTCTATGTCGAAGCTCCCCGACAGCGACGTGATGGTCATCGTCATCCGCGAGCTCTCGTAGAGGTCGCCGCCGTGGTACGCGATGGACTGCGCGACGATAGCGGGCAGGTCTGCGTCGGGTGCGGCGGCTCCCCCACAGGCGGTCGAAAGGGTGAAGGCGGCGGCAAGTGCTCCGGCGATGGCATGGCGTGCGTGCATGGCGTTTCCCTCAGTCTGACCGGTTCATCGGGTCTGCGTGACAGTCTAGCGCGGTCGTCGGCGCGCGTTTGCCGTCCAGCGGGTCCGGCGGCGCGACGATCGTCAGCGGGAGCCTGCCGCCGGCTGCGTCGTTCGCCGGTATCGCAGCTCGCGGAGCGAACAGCCGGCGCGTTCCAGAAGGATCCGCGTCTCGCCGTCGGCACGGAAGCCCATCGAGTAGAAGAACTGCCGCGCCGTCTCGTTCGACTCCAGCTCCCAGAGCTCCACCCCGGTGAAACCCCGGGCCCCGGCGTCCGCCAGCGACCGCTCGCACAGCAGCCGGCCTGCGCCTCGACGCCAATGCGAGGGGTGCACGAAGAGCGCCCAGATTTCGCCGGTCGCGCCCGCCGCGCGGACGCCGGGCGCCGTACGCAGCGTGCAGAACCCCACCACCGCGGAGCCGTCGCAGGCCACGAGGGTGGTGCTGACCCGAGGTCGCTCGAGGCATCGTTTCCAACCGGGAATGCGGGGCGCCACCTCCGGAGGGTCCAGGACGAGGTGCGCGATCCGATCGGGAATCAGGGGTCGATAGGAAGCCTGCAGGCCGGCGGTGTGCACCGTCGCAATGGCCTCGGCGTCGCCGACGTCGGCGCTCCGGATCGTGACGCTCATTCAGCATCCTGCATGTCGTGCGCCGACGAGGGTCTTCGGCGGACCAGGTTCAGCGCCGCTGTCGGAGGCGTTCCCGAATCGCTTCCCGCCTCTCCTCCTGAAGCTCCTCGTACGCCTCGAGCTGCGCGTCGGTCAGCACGTCGTCGAGTGCGTCCATGGCTCGCTCCTGCACGCCATCGAGATCGCGACGCAGCCGGCGGGCCCGGAAGAACCCGAGTCGGCCGGTGGATTCCGAACCGTCCCGCAGGTCGATCCCGTATTCACGGAGCACCTCGAGCCGGGCCTCGAACGCGGCCTGGAGGATCGGTCCGACCTGCTCGACCTGGGCATCGGTCAGGCCGAGCCGGGTGCGGGTTGCCTGGAACTGGAGCCGAAACTGTTCGACCGCCTCCGCCGCACCCGCCTGCCGTGAAGGCGCCGTCGGTTCCCTCTCCGCCGCGATTGACGTGGAGCAGGCGATTACCGTGACGATGATGATCGCCGCGCTGGCCGTGGTACTCATGACCTCAGCGTACCACACGGTCGCGGCCGAGCCGACTGCTTGCGCCAATCGTCGATAATCACCGGATGCCCGATCGCGTACGCGTCTTCGCGCCGGCCACCGCCTCCAATCTCGGCCCCGGTTTCGACGTGCTCGGCTTGGCCCTCGAACGTCCCGGCGACCTCGTGGAGGCCGAGATCCGCAACGAGCCGGGGGTCGAGATCGTCGAGGTGATGGGCGCCGACTCGCTCAACACGAACCCGCGCGAGAACGTAGTCGGCATCGCCGCCGACGCCGCGCTCGAGCGCCTGCCTGCCGTGGGCCGCGGCGTCCGCCTGTGGCTGCACAAGCAGATGCCGCTGGGGAGCGGCCTGGGCAGTTCGGCTGCCAGCAGCGTCGGCGGGGCCGTCGCGGTCAATGCGCTGTTCGGGGGCGAACTCTCGACCGACGATCTCGTTGCCTGCGCGCTCCGCGGCGAGGCGGCGGCTTCCGGCACCGCGCACGCCGACAACGTCGCGCCGAGCGTGCTCGGCGGCATCGTCCTCATCCGCGCCTCCGACCCGCTGGACCTGATCCGGCTGCCGGTGCCCGACGACCTCCGCGTCGTGCTCGTCCACCCCCACGCGCAGGTGCTCACCGCCGAGGCGCGGCGGCTGGTGGCCGAGCGGCGGTTCTCGATCGGGCAGGCGGTCGCCAATCTCGGCAACGTCGCGGCGCTGGTCACCGCGCTGCACAGCGGGGACCTCGCGCTGCTGGGCCGCAGCATCCAGGATGCGCTGGTGGAGCCGGTTCGCGCGCCGCTCGTGCCCGCCTTCGCCGAGGTCAAGCGGGCCGCGCTCGACGCCGGCGCGCTCGGTTGCTCCATTTCCGGCTCGGGGCCGAGCGTGCTCGCCTTCGCCGACTCGGATGCCTCGGCCGCGGCCGTGGCCGACGGGATGCAGGCGGCGTTCACGGCAGCCGGCCTCGAGAGCGACCGCTACGTGGGCCCGGTCAACACCGCCGGCGCTTGCGTTCTGGCGTGACAGGTATACTCAATAGTATGAGTACACGCCTGCAGATCGTCATGTCCGAAGCCGAGGTGGCGTCGTTGCGCCAGGTCGCCCGGCGCGCCGGGTTGAACTTGAGCGAATGGGCGCGGCGAGTGCTGCGCGCGGCGCGGGACACCCAGGCTGGTCCGAGCCCGACCCGCCGGCTGGAGGCGCTCGAACGCGCCTTGGACTGCAACCATCCCACCGGCGACATCGACGAGATGCTCGCCGACATCGAGCGCGGCCGTGATCTTCGTTGACTCCAACGTGCCGATGTACCTGGTGGGTGCGCCCCACCCGAATCGGGACCGGATCGCGGAGTTCCTCCGGGCGCACGCCGCCGGCGACTACGTTACGAGCGCCGAGGTGTATCAGGAGATCGTGCACCGCTACGTCGCCGTCGATCGTCGCGCCGCGATTGCCGATGCATTTCGGCTTCTCGACGATCTGGTGACAGCGGTATTCCCGATCGCCCGGGAGGACGTCTCGGTAGCACACAAGATCGCCAACGATCAGCACGCACTCTCGGCGCGCGACTGCCTTCACCTGGCTGTCATGGAGCGCCGGGAGGTAAAGGTGGCCCTGACTTGCGACACCG
The DNA here is from genome assembly GCA_011523485.1 of Acidobacteriota bacterium. Next base: position 976 of record WTGR01000200.1, on the reverse strand, counting down.
CGTTCGCGCTCAGGCCCGGGATCGAGTGCGTCCCGTAGTTCGCGCGCGGTCCGCAGGCCTCGGTCGGCGCCGCCGGCGCACGGGAGATGCAGGCGGGGAGCGCCGTCACGGCGCCGCCGACGGCGATTCATCACGTCGCGGCCGCTGCAGCGCCAGGAAGAAGGCCGCCGACATGCCCGCCGCGCCGAACAGCATGCACATCACCATGATCTGGTAGCGCACCGCGATCAGCGGGGAGACGCCCGACAGGATCTGGCCGGTCATCATCCCCGGCAGCGACACGAGGCCGACGGCGAAGAGCGTGTTGACCTGCGGGATCAGTGCGGAGCGCATGGCGATGGGGCGTGCGTCGACGTACGGCGCCCCGCGGGCGAGCTCGGCGTCGAGCCGCTCCGCCGACAGGCTGACCGCGTTCATCGAGGCGGCGAACACCATGCCGCCCAGTGGTATCAGGACCGTCGGGTCGTGCCAGGGCTCGGCCGCGAGGACTCCCTGCGTGACGAGGGCCAGGGTGGACAGGCCACTCGCGCAGATCGCGGCCAGGGCCTGCGGGTAGACCGCCCTGCGGCGGCGCGCCACCGGGCGCAGCGAGATCCAGCCCGCCGCGGCGAGCATCACCGTCAGCGTGCCGAGCACGACCGCCGGGTGGCTCGTGCCGAAGATGAACGTCAGCACGTAGCCGACCAGCGCGAGCTGCGCCACCATGCGTCCGATGCCGTACAGGGCGGCGCCGGCGCCGGCCGACCAGCGGTGGAGGATGGCGAGCACCACCAGCGCGGGCAGCAGGGAGAGACTGAGGTTCGCGAGCGGAATCGCGTCGACGGAGCCGGTCATGTTGCCGTGGAGCATACCGCGGGGTGGCGGCTCGCGGCCGGCTCTCGGGGCGGCCGTCCGGGCGATACGACCGGGGGTCGGGCAGCCGGGGGAGAACGCAGGGGGAGAATCCGGCCGTTGGAAACAGGAGCCCGAGAGGGGT
>WTGR01000217.1 GCA_011523485.1 Acidobacteriota bacterium | reverse complement strand
TGTGCCCCTCCGAGAGCGCGGCCCCGACGTAGAGCGTCCCGTCGTGGTACGCCGGTGCGGCGGTGATTCGGTAGCCCAGCTCGTGCGGGTCGAGCGTCGGCGGGTAGGTGTCCGGGTACTTGGTCTGCAGCGCCATCCCGACGACGGGCAGCACGCCGCCGTCGCCGAACGACTCGACGAGCTCGCCCGTCTTCGCGTCGGCGGCCACCAGGCTCGGGCCGTTGTAGGCATAGATCTTCCCTTCCGCGTAGGTCGGCCCGCGGACGCGGTTGCGGCGCGCCTCGTTCAGCTCGAGGCTCCAGATTTCCTCCCCCGTGACCGCGTCGATGGCGACGACGTTGGGCCCGGCGTGGAAGTACATCACGCCGTCGATCACCAGCGGCGTCACCTGGGCGATGTCGATGCCGGCCGCCACCTCGTAGGACCAGCGCTCGGCCAGCCCGCCGACCGTCTGCGTATCGACCTCGTCGAGCACCGAGTAGCGGCTGTTGTCGAGGTCGAGGTTGTGACTCGTCCAGTTGGTCTGGCCGCCCGCCGTGATGTTCGGAAGTCCTCCCTGGGTCGTGGTCCGCCCCTGCTGACCGGCCGCGGACACGCCCGCAATCAGACAAAACGCGGTCAGAACAGCCGCAAGCGGTCGAATACGCGCACTGGTGAATGAGGTCATCTGTCGCTCCTTGGCCTCCATCATAACGCCGTCCACGCGGGATGCACCGCCGCTCGAATGCCGCAGGGCTTTCGCCACGGCTGCTGCAATCGAGATATGGAAGCGCTCGCGCCCTGGCTCACGCCCGCCCTGATCGTGGCTCTCGCCGCGCGGCTCCGATCGGATCTGCGCGACATGCGTCAGGAGATCAGGGACCTGCGCCGTGACCTCACCAGCCTGGCCGAGCGCGTCGCCAGCCTGGCCGAGCGCGTCGCACACCTCGAAGGCGCCCTGCTTCGACCCGCGGCGCCAACCGGCGACGGAGACTGATCCCCTGAACGGAAGTTCCTGAACTTCCGACTCACTCCCTGCGGCCGGCTAACTGCTAACGGTCGGCAATCAGCGCGTCGTCGTGCAGGATTCCGAGCGCGCAGGTAGGACACGGGGGCACGTCCACGCCCGCCGCCAACGACCGCTCCCGGAGCAGCGCATAGGTCTCGGGAAACGGCTCGATGGTGTCGATCGGCCCCTGGGCGATGGTCACCGGCAGCCAGCCCCGTCCGTTGGCCGCGTCGAGCCGGGCCCCGTGTGCGAGCAGCAGCTCGACGACGGAGTTGGCGCCCCGGTTCGCCGCCCCGTGCAGCGCGGTGTTTCCGGCCTCGTCGGCGGCGTGCACGTCCACCCCCGCATCGAGCAGCAACTTCACGGCGTCGAGCGCGTCGGCCTCCGAACCGGCGCCCTGCCCGGCGTAGGTCGCGGCCCCCGCCGCCGCCATCAACGCCGTCGAGCCGCCCTCCGTGGTCACGCTCGTATCGGCGCCGCGCGCCAGCAGCAGGCGCATGAGCGGCACATCCGCGGCGACGGCGGCCAGCAGAAAGGGCGTCACTCCCTCCGTGGGATACAACGGCGAGGTCTGCGTGGCCAGCCGGACGCGCTCGCGGGACGGCGCGTTCGGATCGGCTCCGGCGGCCAGCAGCGCCTCGATGAGCGCGCCGCTGGTCAGGTTGCCGGTGGGGGATGGATCCGGCACGACGCGAAAATGCGGACGGTGCGCGAGCACAGCGGCATGGAGCGCGGTCCAGCCGACGCCGTCGGCGTTCGGATCGGCGCCGCGGTCCAGCAGCCACGCGGCCAGCTCGTAGTGGCGGTTGTCGATGGCGACGACCAGCGCGCTGGAGCCGTCCGGCGTCATGTCGTCGACATCCGCGCCGGCATCGGCCAGGACGGCCGCGGCATCGAGATGACCGCCCTGAACGGCGAAGAGCAACGCCGAGAATCCGCGCGGCGCCGCCGCACCATCCGCCGCGCCGGCATCGCCGCCGGCCACCTCTCCGGTTGCAGCCGCTTCCACGTGTCCCGACCGGGCGTGGACATCCGCGCCGCGGTCAATCAGCTCCCGTACCGCCGCCGTGTGCCCCTCGGCCGCGGCCCACATCAGCGCGGTCTGGCCGCGCCACTGCTCGGCCGCGTTGACGTCGGCGCCGTGATCCAGGAGGACCCGAACCGCCTCGACCCGCCCCGTCCGGGCCGCGGTCATCAGCGCCGTCTCCCCTTCCGGCTGGGTCCGGTTCGCGTCCGCTCCGGCCGCCAACAGCCGGGCCAGCATCGGCGCGCTGCCGTTGAGGCTCGCCAGGGCAATCGGCGCCACCCCATAGCGGTTGACCGCCGTCACGTCCGCCCCGGCGTCGATCAGCAGGGCGGCGATGTCGCCGTCGTCGCGGTGGACCGCCCAGTGGAGCGCCGTGGTGCCGTCGATCTCGGGGGCGTCGACGGCTGCCCGCCGCTCGAGCAAGCTGAGCACCGCGGCCAGATCGCCCTGCTTCACCGCCTCGATGAGCGGCGGCTGGGCGGTCGCCGCGTCGGCCCCCGTGCAAAGCACGAGAGCCAGCAACCCGCTCACCAGACGCCCGCCCGTCGCGGCGGGCGCCGGATGCCGGGACGTCCCGCCGCTCTCGGTGCCTGCGCGGGATTCCTCCACGGCACACCTACACGCCGGACAGCTCGCGAAGCTGCCCGGTGCTGTCGCCGATACGCTCGACCGGCACACCGGCCTTGTCGAGCAGGCTCACGAGCAGGTTCGCATGCGGCGTCCCCGCGGGGTATGCCAGGTGCTGCCCGCCGGCGAGTCTGCCGCCGCCGCGCCCCGCGACCAGCAGCGGCAACGCGGTGTGGCTGTGCTGATTGGCGTCGCTGATGCCTCCGCCGTACATCACCATGGCGTGGTCCAGCAGCGTCCCGTCTCCATCCGGCGTCGACTGCAGCCGGTCGAGGAAGTAGGCGAACAGTTGGACCAGGTAGGTATCGATGAGGCCGATCTTGGCGAGCCGCTCCGGGTCGTACTGGTGGTGCGACGTGGCGTGATGCGGGTCCGGCACGCCGATCTCCGGGAACGCCCGTTGGCTGGTCTCGCGTCCCAACTGGAACGTGAAGACGCGGGTCAGATCGGCCTGGAACGCCAGCACCTGCAGGTCGTACATCAGCTTGCAGTGCGCGCCGGTGGAGTCCGGCACGCCGAGGGGACGGTCGGCGTCCGGCATGGCGGCGCTGTGCGCCTCGCTGCGCTGGATGCGCCGCTCGATCTCGCGCACCGCGTCCAGGTACTCCGTCAGGCGAACGCGATCCTGCGCGCCGATCTGCAGCTCCAGACCGGCGATCTCCTCCGTTACCGAGTCGAGCACGCTGCGGTTGCGCTTCCGCAGGGCGTGCCGCTCCTCGGGGGTGGCGCCGTCGCCGAACATCCGATCGAACACGTTGCGCGGGTTGTGCTCGGCCGGCAGCGGCGTGGTCGGCGTCCGCCAGGAGAGCGAGTCGGTATAGGCGCAACTGTAGCCGCTGCCCCCGCAGGTGCCCATCCAGCCGGCCGGCTCGATGCACAGCTCCAGCGAACCGAGCGGGGTATCCCGGCCGATCTCGGCCGCGGCGATCTGGTCGATGGTCGTCCCCGCGCGCACGGCGGGGCCTTCGCTCTTGAGCGGATGCGTGGCGTTCAGCCACGAGGAACCGGCGCGCGGGTGGTCGCCGATGCCGTCGCCCCACGGATTCGCCGGGTCGTTGTCGAGCCCGGACAGAACCGTGACCGCATCGCGGAAGGGACCCAGGGGCGCCAGGGTCGGCGACAGCTCGAACACCCTGCCCTCTCCCTTGCTCTGCCACTGGAACATGTTCGCGCCGTTGGGGAAGTAGACGAACCCCAGCCGCCGCACCGGATTGGCCGCGGTCCGCGACAGCGCAGAGGCCGCGGGAACCATGGCGTCCAGCAACGGCAGGGCCAGCGCGGCGCCGGCGCCTCGGAGAAACGTCCGCCTCGGCAAGGCCCGCTTCGTGATCAGCATGATTCCTCCCGCGCTCCTCTTTTCTTCAAGCCGCCGATGCCGCCAGTGTGCAGCATTGCCTTCAGGGCACCGAGTCAACTGGTGAATCGTATCTTCGTCTCCGCAGGATCACCAAAGAGAAACACGTTCCGGCGGCTCGTTCGGGCTCAGGCGTCCGGTGGCAGGGAGCGGTTCAGCAGGTGCGCGGTGAGCATCCGGACGTCCTGCTTCAGATCCCGGACATCCTGCTTCACGCCGTCGACGTTCTTCGTGATGCCGGCGTGCGCATGCTGGTTCTCGGACTTGAAATTCCTCAACTCCGAACGGACCGACGTCAAGGT
>WTGR01000405.1 GCA_011523485.1 Acidobacteriota bacterium | reverse complement strand
GGCGGGGGGGCGGGCACGACCTGTTCGGGACGGCCATGCGGCTCCTCGTGCTGGCCTTGCTGGCGTCCGGCATCGTGCTCGTGGCCCGGGGTCCGGTCGAGGGGATCGCCCGGCGCGCGAGCGCCGAGCCGCTCAAGGCCGGTGTGGTCGGCGTCCTGGCCCAGATGGTGGCGGTCCCCTTGCTCGTGTCCGGGATACTGGTCGCGGTGATCTCCATCGTGGGGATACCACTGCTTCTGCTGCTGCCGTTCGTGGTCATGGCCGCCGGACTGATCATGCTGGTCGGCTTCAGCGGCGCCGTGCTCGGCGCCGGCGAGGTGGTCCGGAGCCGGATGGGCGTGTCGAGCTCGGCCGCCTACGCAAGCGTCTGGGCCGGCGTTGCGCTGATCCTCCTGCCGAGCCTGGCGGGAGAGGCGCTGGGCATCGCCGGCGGGTTCTTCCGGGGGCTGGGCGTGCTGCTGGCGCTGCTCGGCCTGCTGCTGGAGTACGCGGCGTGGACGGCGGGTCTCGGCGCCTTCATTCTGAACCGGGTGTCTCCATCGCCGTCGCCGGGTGCGAGCCTTCCGGCGCCGCCGCTCCCCGCGCCGCCCGTCGCGCCTCCGGCCCCCGCACCCCCACCGGCTTCGGAAGGCGCGCCACCGGCGAACAGGGACGAGAGTTGAGGCGGACCGCTATTCGAAGCGGACGGACTCCAGCAGGGACACCCAGCGCGCGTCCCACGCCTCGACGGTTCCCGCCGGGCCGGTGATCCGGAAGAAGTACGGTCCGGCGGGCGTCTCGACCACTGCCGCCTTGAGCCGGAACTCCGGCTTGTGGTAGCGCATTCCCGAGCCGGGGCGCACCTCGGCCGCGTAGATGCCGGGCACGTCGAGCGTGGTCACCGCCAGGTCGCCGACCGCGAAAGTGGTGGTGGTGGCGACGTCGGACGAACGGCGTCCGTCCGGCTGCAGCATCTGGCCGGTCCACCGCTCCAGGTTGGCCTCGACGGACCCGCCGGCGCCGCCGAAGTAGAAGACCACGAGCTCGGCGTCCTCGGCGTCGCCCGCGGACTTCGGCAGGACGAACTGGGCCACGCGCATCGGCGACGAGACCTGCACGGCGATCCACTCCACCGGCGGATCGAAGGTCAACGCCGGTTCCTGCGCCCGCCCGGTCGGATTCAGCAGAACCGCCAGGCAGAAGACCGTCGCAATGGGGAGCGCCGCGGATTTTCTTCGCAGGAAAGTCATCATGGAATCCCGTTCGCTTCCGGATTCTATCCCGCCGGCGGCGGCGTTGTCGCGTGGGGCGACGCGTTTTCCGGGCTATGATTAAAGGTTCCGAACGAAAGGCATGGTGCACACCGTCGCCCACGAGGCGAGGACGTCGGGGCAGGGCGACATGCACGATATCACCGGAGTGGTGGCCGCGGCGGTGGCCGATTCCGGGTTGTCGTCCGGCGTCGTGACCGTCGCCGTCGTCGGGTCGACCGCCGGCATCACGACCATCGAGTTCGAGCCGGGCGCGGTGTCCGACTTCGACGCGATGTTCGAACGCCTGGCCCCGCGCCGGGGCGCGTACCGGCACCACGAGCGCTGGGGCGACGACAACGGTTCGAGCCACGCGCGCGCCGCGCTGCTCGGACCGTCGCTGACCCTGCCGTTCACCGACGGACGCGTGCGCCTCGGCACGTGGCAGCAGATCGTGCTGGCGGAGCTCGATACGCGACCGCGGAACCGCCGGGTGGTCGTGCAGATCCTCGGGGAATAGCGAGGCCGGAATGCCCGCCGACATCCCGCACGTCAAGGTGACGCTGGACAACGGGCTCGACGTGATCGTGCACGAGGATCGCCACTGCCCGATCGTCGCGGTCAACGTCTGGTACCACGTCGGCTCCAAGAACGAGCGGCCGGGCCGGACCGGCTTCGCGCACCTCTTCGAGCACCTGATGTTCGAGGGCTCCGAGCACCATGACAGCGGGTACTTCCGGCCGCTGCAGGAGGCGGGCGGGGCGCTGAACGGATCGACCAGCGCGGACCGCACCAACTACTGGGAGGTGGTGCCGCGCGGCGCCTTCGAGCGGGCGCTGTGGATGGAGTCGGACCGGATGGGGCATCTGCTGCCGGCCCTGACCCGCGAGAAGCTGGACACGCAGCGCGAGGTCGTCCTGAACGAGCGGCGGCAGAGCTACGAGAACCGGCCCTACGGGCTCGCGTCGATGACCCTGGCGGCGGCCCAGCATCCGCCGGACCATCCGTACCACTGGCCCGTCATCGGCTGGCCCGAGGACGTGCGCGCCGCGACCCTCGACGACGTGCGGGACTTCTTCGCGACGTACTACCATCCGGCCAACGCGTCGCTGGCGATTGCCGGCGACGTGCGCGCCGACGACGCCATCCGGGCCGCCCGCGCGTACTTCGAGGAGATCCCCGCGGGACCGGCGCCGCCGCCGGTGACCCCGCCCGCGCCGGCGGTCGGCGACCGGAGCCGGGCGCTGCTGCTGGAGGATCGCGTCGGGTCGCCCCGGCTGTACCTCGGATGGGTCACGCCGCGGCTCTTCGGGCCGCGCGACGCCGAGCTCGATCTGGCTGCGATGGTGCTCGCCGGCGGAAAATCCTCCCGGTTGCACCGGGCCCTGCTACAGGATCGGCGGCTCGCCACCGATGTGGCGGCCCACCAGTACTCGCTCGAGATCGCCGGCCACTTCGGCGTGGTCGCGACCGCGGCCCCGGACTGCGGGCTGGACGCGATCGAGGCCGTCATCCGGGCCGAGATCGACCGGCTCGCGGCGGACGGCCCGACCGCCGCGGAGCTCGAGCGCGCCCGCAACCTGGCGGAGGCGGACCACGCGTGGCAGCGCCAGTCCGTCGGGGGCTTCGGCGGCCGGTCCGACCTGCTGAACACGTACAACGTCTATACCGGCACGCCCGACTACGCCTCGGCAGACTTCGACCGCTACGTGGAGGCGACGCCCGAGAGCGTGGCCGCCGCCGTGTCCGCCGAGCTCGGGGCGGACTCGCGGGTCGCCCTCAGCGTCGTCCCGGCCGGCCGCGCCGCCGCCGCGCTGCCCGGGTCGACACCGGTGGAGACCCGGTAAGTGGCGGTCGACAGAAGCGCGTTGCCGCCCGTGGGCGCGCCGGCGCCGTTGCGGTTCCCCGCCATCGAGCGCGACACCCTGCCGAACGGCGTCCGGCTGTGGAGCGTCGATCACCACGAGACGGACCTGATCGGCTTCGTGCTGCTCGTTCCGTCCGGCTCGGCGGCGGATCCGCCGGGCCGCGAGGGACTCGCCGCCTTCACGGCGGACCTGCTGGACGACGGCACGCGGCGGCGCTCGGGAATCGAGCTGCACGACGAGCTCGGCCGGATCGGGGGGCGGCTCGGAACCGACGTCTCGAGCGACGCCACCGTGCTGTCCATCACCGCGCTCGCGCGCCACGCCCGGGACGCCCTGGCGCTGCTGATCGAGCTGGCCACCGAGCCGCGCTTCGACCCGGAGGAGGTCGAACGCATCCGGACGTTGCGAATCAGCCGCATCGCGCAGCGGCGCCACGTGGCCGCCGCGGCCGCCGAGCGGGCGTTCCTGCGGTCGGTCTATGGAGCGCATCCCTACGGCCATACGCCGGCCGGAACCGAGACGTCGCTCGCGCGAACGACCCTCGACGACGTCCGGGCGTTCCATGCCGCCCACTACGCGCCGGCGCGATGGACCCTCATCAGGGCGGGCGGTCGGGGGCGCGCGCCGGGGCCGGAGCTGGCGTCGCTCGCGTCCGGCGTTCCGCACGACGCGCTCGCCGCGGGCGGGGACGCCGCGCTTGCCGAGACGGGCGGGGCGCCGGCCGGGCCCCCGAACGGCCGCCTCACGTTCGTGCCGCGCGCCGGCGCGGTCCAGTCCGAGCTGCGGATCGGGCATGTCGGCGTGGTGCGGCGCGCCGCGGACTACCCGGCCGTCATGGTCATGAACATGGTGCTCGGCGGCCAGTTCGTCAGCCGGCTCAATCTCAATCTCCGCGAGGCCAGGGGTTACACCTACGGGGTCCGGACGGGCTTCGACGGCCGCCGGCGACCGGGGCCGTTCGTGCTGCAGACGGCGGTCGATGCCGCCGTGACCGGGGACGCGATCCGCGAGGCGGTGCGCGAGATCCGGGACATCCGCGCCGCCCGGCCGGTGACCGGCGACGAGCTCGCGGCGGCCCGACCGGGGCTGACCAGCGGCTTCGCGCGCAACTTCGAGACGGCCGGGCAGGTCGCGCACGCGGCGATGCGGCTCGCGCTGTTCGAGCTGCCCGACGACGAGTACACGACCTTCGTCTCGCGCGTGGC